>JAHFBS010000070.1 GCA_023249895.1 bacterium
GTTGATGAAGATGATATTGCGGCAGTGCTCTCGCGTTGGATAAAAATTCCGGTCGAAAAATTAAAAGCTGATGAAACTCAAAAACTCATTGAAATGGAAGCCTATCTTCATCAGCGCGTGATTGGACAGGACGAAGCGATTACCAAAATTGCCAATACCATTCGTGTACATCGTGCAGGTATCGGTGACCCTAATAAGCCGATTGGTTCATTTTTATTTTTAGGTCCTACCGGTGTTGGCAAAACAGAAGTTGCCAAAACGCTTGCCGAATATCTTTTTAGTGATGAACGAAAAATGATTCGTATCGACATGTCCGAGTATATGGAAAAACATGCGGTATCTCGTTTGATTGGTGCTCCTCCTGGTTACGTTGGCTATGAAGAGGGTGGGCAACTGACCGAGGCGGTACGTCAGCATCCGTATAGCGTTGTTCTTTTCGATGAAATAGAAAAAGCTCATCAGGATGTGTTTAATATTTTTCTTCAGATACTTGATGAAGGTCATTTGACCGATTCACAAGGGCGCACGGTCTCATTTAAAAATTGCATTCTTATCATGACGTCAAATATTGGTTCAGATCTTATTCTGAGTGCTGGTGGTGTTACGGCAAAAGTTAAGCAGGAAATAGAAAAACTGCTTCATGCGCACTTCCGTCCAGAGTTCTTAAATCGTATCGATCAAACAGTATTCTTCTCGACGTTAGGCAGCCAAGACATGACCAAAATCGTTGCGATTAATCTTAACGAGCTGGTGCAGCGCATGCACGAAAAAGGTATTGAACTAAAAATTGACGAGGATGCGGTCAAAACGCTTGCATCAATTGGTTACGTTAAAGAATTTGGGGCTCGTCCACTGCGACGTACGATTCAAAATGAGGTAACGAGCCCACTGGCTGTTCAGATGCTCAAACATCCCGATCGTAAGGTGTTTACGCTTGAGGCAACTAAGGATGGTGTGCGTATCGTATAAAATGTTAAGCGATGCGGTCGGCAAAAAAGAGCCCAATCTCACGCGTTGCTGCTTGGGCGTTACGTGAGCCTTGTACGGCATTTTGCCAAATATTAACACCGAATTGTTTTCTTAATGTTCCTTCTTTGGCTTGAAGCGGATCATAGTGTCCAACAATGTCGCGCCAGTCAGGAATGGCATTAAGTTTTTCAAGAATCATGACGACAATTGGCCCGCTGGTCATGTGATCAACAAGCTGATGAAAGAATTTTTCGTCATGATAATCGGTGTACAATTTTTCGGCTTGCTCGGCTTCCAGTTTTATTTTGCGCAAATCTACAATCGTAAACCCTTCTTGCTCAATACGATCGATGATTTTACCCGTAAGGTGAGCAGCAACAGCATCTGGTTTGATGATAGCAAGTGTACGTTCAATTTTGTTGCTGCGTATATTCAGGCTTAATTTTTTGTAAGCCATATAAACGACTGCTGCAAGTGCCAATGATCCAAAAATGATAAAGATAAGTTTTTTGCGCATCATAATTATTTACCGAACCAAGAAAAAGGGTTAGCGATTGAAGCTGGCTTTGTAATTTTTTCTGTTACAGTCTTTGCTACCTCCTGTGTAATGCGATCTTTAATGTATTCGCGGCCACCAAACCATTCATACCATGCATATGCCGATCCAATGGTAAATGTGATGCCAAGAACGAATCCAAAAAGAAGACTAACCAAACAGGAATGATTCATAAAATTCCTTCCTACAAACTAAAAAGTGATCCGCAAAACGGACCACTTTTTAGTTGCTTTTCAGTAGATAATTTAATCTACCATTTTTTGAGCATTTTACCAATGACGCGCATTTTCATGCGGCGCGTGGTTTTTTTCTTGGCAACTTTTTTCGCCTTTGCCTTTTTAGCTTTTTTAGCTTTTTTGACGGTTTTTTTCTTTGCTGTCTTTTTGCTCTTCTTTGCTGTCTTCTTGCTCTTCTTTGCCATGATCCTGGCCTCCTTAGTAAGGGATTCTCCTTTTTTGTACGCTACGCCGTACTTTTCAATTCTTCCTATATGTATCTTTGACATCAATTGCGGGTCGCAAAATTGTTGAGCAATTTCGTTGAGTTGATCTACTCCAATTATAGACAGGATTTCACCCTGTTTGTCAAATAAATTTAATGGTAAGTGAAGTTTTTTTAGAAAAAGAAACGTTTGCGCCATGCTTGCATTTGTTTCAAAAAGCTCTACTGATGTGGCTATCAAGAGATTTTTAGCCATTGATAACTCTTCAACGGAGATACCTTCTTTTTGTACGGTTTTTAGTGCCGTGGCAATTTCATGTTGGGCAAGCTCAAGTTTTTCTGGCGCAACAATAGTTTTAATAAACGTCATTCCCTGTTGTTCGCGCGATCCATAGATAAGCGATCCACCGATGGTATAAAAGAGGCCGCTGCGCTCGCGCAAATTAAATAAGCGTGATGAAGGAGATGCTTGCGGTCCTCCCGTAACAATGATGTCGAGCAACGAAAGTGCGTTAAAAATCGGATCTTTGCGCGATACTGATGGTGCGACACAACCAACAACGATCTGTTCGCGGTCGATCGGAATGGTCATTGTTATTGGCTGGTAAGGTGGAAGCTCGGGATATGAAAGATCAGCAATCTCAGGCCCCTGCCATGCTCCCAAATGGGTATTTATAAGAGATTGAAGCGATAATTTATGAAGATCACCAACAATAACCAAGACTGCTTGGTCCGGGGAAACGGAATTTTTATACCATGCTTTAAGATCATTGAGCGTAATCGAGGCGATACTTTTTTTAGTCCCCATCGGATTTTTGTGATAGGGATGTTCTTGGTAAATTAATTCTCGAGCAACTTGATCAATGAAATCGATTGGCGAGTCCCAAAACTCTTCAATTTCGCTGACAATCTGTCGCCGAACTTTTTCTACTGATGATGCATCAAAAACGGGGTGCTGAAAAATTTGAGCAACCATAGAAAGCGCCGTTTCAAAATCTTCGCTCAGACATCTAAAGGCAAGGTTATCACCGCCCGCCGTAAGCGAGATTCCTTCTTGTTCTAAAAGTTTTGCAAAGGCATCAGCATTAAGCTTTTTGGTTCGATCGCTGATGACGCGTAACAAAAAGCCAAGAATTCCGGCGTGATGTTCTGGCTCATAAAGGTAATTTGTTTTTAAACTCAAAAGACAGGTGACTTGAGGAACATTGGTGGTGTGGTGGTACAGAACCTCAAGCCCATTAGGAAGGGTAAAGGTTTTGGGAAGAGGAAATTCAAATCTTCCTGTCGGAGTCTTACTGATTTTTTTTGCCCATCGTGGTTCTTCAACAGGTACGGTGCGTTGATGGGATTGCAAAAATTTTTGTTCCATTTGAGCAGTTGCCTGATAAAAAGAGACCAGCCGTTTGGTATCTTCTGGCGCGGCAGGAAGAAGGTAGCCTTTGTGTTGTTGCGATGTTTTAAAGTACGTGTCGAGAAAGATTTGCAGTTCTGTTTTGGTTGCTCGATCGATTGCTGCCAGATAGCTGTCGACAAAATTTTCATCGCCCGTTGCAAGATAAGAATTACCAATCACCAGTGCTTGCCGTTCACTGTGTTCAAGCAGTGACGTAAAGTCGATGTGGGTTCTTTTTTTCGCGGCCGCAAATTCCCAATCGTGGATGGGTTTGCGTGCGAGCGTTGCAAGCTCCTCGTGAATAATTTTTTCAATGGCGTGTGGAGATGATTTTGCGGCGGGCCATACGTTAATAAAAAATAAACCGTGTTCAAAAAAATCGCTGGTTGAACAATCAATATCGATGGCAAGCCGCTCTTTATTGACAAGCCGTTGATACAATCGAGAACTCTTGCCAAATCCGATAACAAAATTTGCAATATCAATGAGATGGTTTTGACGTTTGCTCAGTCCCGGAACGTGGTAGGCAAAGCATAACCAAGGATTTTGTGTTGGTCGTGAAAGGATGGTAGTTGTGGCAACAAGATCTTCCTGA
This sequence comes from bacterium, assembly GCA_023249895.1. GTDB lineage: Bacteria > Babelota > Babeliae > Babelales > RVW-14 > UASB124. The sequence continues at coordinate 3,955 of JAHFBS010000070.1, forward strand.
TGGGTATGCGTTGCGCGAACATAATTAAGTGGTGAAGGAATTTTGCCGAACCAATGTTCGACTGCATCAAACGCCTTTGCTGGATCAACATTGCCGGTAATAACTAAAACGGCATTTGCCGGATGATAGTGGGTGCGGTAGAAGGCATACAAGTTGTCACGTGTAAGCGTGCACAGGTTGGTTGCCGTCCCAATGATGGGGTTGCGGTAGGGATGATTGGGAAATGCAGCAGCAGTGACACGTTCAACCAATGATCCCTGATAGTTTTCGTTATAAAGATGTAACTCTTCTATGACCGCCTTGAGTTCTGATGAAAGCATTTGAGTTGGAAACGTTGCATGCTGCATACATTCAGCAAGGAGTTCAAGCGCGGTCTGCCACGTGTTGGTAGGAAATCTAAAGGTGTAGCAGGTGTAATCTTGCGAGGTAAAAGCATTAGCTTCGCCGACTAATTTTTGGCATATAAGATTGATGTCAGATTCTGAAAGATTTTTGGTTCCCTTAAAAAGCATGTGTTCAATAAGGTGTGCCATGCCGCGTTCATTGACGTTTTCATCCTTGGATCCGACATTGTACCAGAGGTGCGTTTCGACACGTGGAATGCGATATTCTTGTCTGACCAAAACCGTCAACTTGTTTGCAAGTATTTTTTTGTGAACCTTAAAGTGCGGCGATGACGTCATATGAGCACGATCCTTATAAAAGCATGTTGTTCATGATTACGTTATACATCTCAGATGCATACATTGATTATGTCGAATATAACATTTTTATGCTACTTCGCCCAAATACGCCAGATTTGAAAAAATTGGGGTTGAATTTGTGTCATCTAGGGCGTAATGAGTTTTTCTTTTGCATAAGAGTTTGGATCGGTTTAAGATTCCACTGCCATTACATCAAATTTCAGTAACCAAAAACAGTACAAGATACATCGGATCAAAAAATGTATGTCCAGGTAATGCTCATCAATGGATTTGAAAAGCAGTTGCTTTATCGCGTTCCTGCTGAGATGGTGACTGATGTGCGTTTGGGGACCGTTGTTATGGTGCCCGTACAACGACGCAAAGAGTCTGGTGTTGTTGTTGAAGTAATTGATGAATTATCTGAAATGCCTGAATTTAAAATCAAAAATATTGCAGCGTGCGAAAAATTTCCTGCCGATGATATTTTTTATCAATTTGCACGTAAACTTGCATCGTTCTATTGTTTGCGTCCGGTGCATGTGTACCAGCGAATTCGACATTTTCTTGAAGAACGTCATACCACTACAGATGTACTATTTGAACCGCGTGAAGAAAAGATTATTCCCGTAACGCTTACTGATGAGCAGCAAGCAGTGGTTGATTATGTTGCGCCGTTTATTGATCACCAGGCATACACCCCGACCTTGGTTCATGGGGTTACGGGATCGGGTAAAACCGAGGTTTATAAGCAACTTATTCTGCGTGCCGTTGCGCAGAATAAAACGACATTATTATTACTTCCCGAAGTAACGCTTGCCATTCAATTT
>JAHFBS010000071.1 GCA_023249895.1 bacterium
AAGGACACAAGCGCGCCGTACTTGAAATCCTTGAAGAATAATAAAACCGTGCAACAAGAGTTTGCTAAGTGGTAGGCTGGCGTAACTGCCAGCCTATTTTGATGACTATGAAAATATCAATAATTACCGTATTCCCCGAGCTTCACACCACATTCTTGGCAACAAGTATCATCGGTCGTGCATGTGAACGCGGTCTTGTTACCGTACGCACCTTACGACTGTCCGATTTTTGTGCGCCTAAAGAACGCATTGATGAACCGGTCGTTGGCCCCGGCGCAGGAATGATCATTAAGCCTGAGGTCATTGAACGAGCCATTACTGCGTGTGAAAACGACTGGGGACATGGATACAAGATTTTTTTCTCGCCACAAGGAACAAAGCTCACGCAACGGTATTTGCGTTCAATGGCAGCGCAACTGTTTAATGCACCCTGTGCACCAAGCTCCGAACATCCTGAAAGCAACGAAGCTCAAACTTCTCACGTATCACCACACCTCATTTTAATATGCTCACGCTACGAAGGCATTGATGCACGCGTTGAACAACACTATGCCGATGCGGTTATCTCTATTGGTGACTACGTCGTTACCGGTGGCGATATTCCTGCACAGATTTTTCTTGAAGGATTTCTCAGACTTCTACCCGGTGTTGTTGGCAAACAAGAATCGGTAACTGAAGAATCGTTTTCAGGCGCCTTGCTGGATTATCCAGAATACGGCCTTCCTGTTGAATGGAAAGGTATGCGTATTCCTGAAATCGTGCAATCGGGTAATCATGCGGCTATAAAAAAATGGCGCACCCAGCAAGCACTTCATAACACACTCAATCGACGCTTTGACTGGTTTGCCTCCTCACAGCCAACGCCAGAAGAATGCACCAATGCATTACAAACGATTCCACCTCATTACGTCGCCCTCATGCATACACAAGTTAAACTCAAAGATGGCACCGTCGGTACCACGTCGATCACCTCAATTGATCTGCATGACACGGCACGCTCCTGCGCTACCTACGGCATCAAAAACTTTTTCATGGTCACCCCGCTGATTGACCAGCAAGCTATCATTGCTACTTTTCTTGATTTTTGGCGTTCAGATTTTGGTAAAAATTATAACCAAAGTCGCTATCATGCGGTAAACAAAGTACTGCCAACGCTCAATCTTGATGAAGTTATTAAGGCCATTACCGCAGCCGAAGGCAAAGCACCACTCGTCGTTGCAACATCGGCCAAAGAATATGCACATATACGTAAAATTGATTTCACCCAACAAGGCACTGTTTGGCAGCACGATCGCCCTGTTTTACTACTCTTTGGAACGGGCCAAGGACTTGATGATGCGCTTATCGAGAAATGCGATTATCTTCTTGTCCCTGTCAGCGGTATGACCACCTACAATCACTTATCAGTTCGCTCGGCTATTGCTATCGTACTCGATCGCTGGCTCGGATTGCATCAACAAAACAGTTAGGATTTTTTCATGAAAAAACTTCTCATTTTCGGCTTAATTCTCGCACCAGCATTTTCAGGTTCAATAAGTGCTATGGAAAAAAAAGTCGAAGAAAAAGATAAAGAAGAAATTTGTCAAACTGAACAACAGATAAAACAAGTAAGAGAAAAACTATTCGTCTGCATATCAACGTTCAATTCGGATGGCATTCTCTCGATTATCGGGCTCACAGACTCTGATGTATTGTACCAGGCACTCATGCTGGGCTCGAATAAATCATGGGCCATAAAAAGAGCACATCTCATCGGCGCAACTAAGATAGCGCAGCAGCTTGAGGGATTTATTATTTATTACGAAAATAAGCACGGCTTAGGTAAATAACACCGAAAACAATATTCAATTTGTAATAAGGCTACCGTTTGCCCCAATGAGGTGCGTATGGTAGCCTTATTACTGTTTAGTGGGGACTTTTTATAATCAATTTGGGGGTTATCGTGAATAAATTACGCACGTTAAGCGTTATCACATTTGTCGCAGCAAGCGGATCATTATATACGGCAGAACCATCGTATAGAGAAGTTCAAACGCCTATTGCTGTACAAGCTACAACCGACACCAAGCTTTCCGACGCTGAAAAAAATGCTTTACTCGTAGATGAAGCAGAACAAGGCAATCTGGATAAAGCTCGCAAGCTCATTGAAGCTGGCGCACATCCAAATTATGCCTTAATAGCAGCAGCTGAACACGGACATGAAGACATCGTAGCTTTAGCACTCGATAAAGGGGCACAGGTAGATGCAAGAATCTGTCCAATATGCACGCCAGAATATTTTGGTTTTTTCCCTGCCATAACCTATGCAGCTATGTTTGGCCACACACACATCGTCAAAATGCTTCTTGATCATAAAGCAAATCCCCACAATTATCGTGCCATTACTTATGCTGCTGGATACGGACATATCGAAGTGGTCAGACTCTTTATTGAAGCAAAAAGCTGCTTTCTTAATGAAGCCTTATTTGAGGCAGCCAGCAGCGGAAAAAAGGGAATTGTCAAAATACTCCTTGATGCTGGCGCAAACCCAAACGGCTGGCGCGATATAACTAATACTCTTGTCAGTGCCGCAGAAAATGGCCATACAGAAGTGGTCAGACTGCTTGTGGCTTCCGGCAAAATGGAAAATGAATATGTAGAAAAAGCCCTCAAACAAGCCATCTTCATGGATAAGTTCGAAAGCAACTCTTCATTCTGCTCAGAAGAAGAAGAGCCTAAAAAAGATCGTACTGAAATCATCAAGCTCCTTAAAACAGCTATCGAGCAGCAAGAAGATACTGCTGATTCCGAAGATGGTCAGAACGAAGCCTATCAAAATACCGAAAATGACAACGCCTTTCTTGCTGCTGTTAAGGCGGGTGAAACCGATAAAGTCAAACAACTCATTACAGCCGGTATCAATATAAATGCTCGCGATAAGTATGGAATGGATGCACTTCACGCCGCTGCTGAAAAAGGCGATTTGGAGCTGGTTAAAATTCTGATAGACGCTCACATTGATGTTAAAGAGTACGGCGGATGCGCGTTAGTTGAAGCGGCAAAAACAAATAATCTTGCCTTGGCAAAAATGCTTATTGACGCCGGGGCAATTGATAACGCAAGCGCCATCGCTTATGCAGCCGATGAAGGCAACGTAGAAATTCTTAAGATAATTCTTGATGCAAACATTTTTGATCCTACTGAACTAAACTGGGCCATCACCAATGCTCATGGAAATCCTAGCATTATCGCCCTCATTATAAGATTCATCGAGCCTATCAAAGCCGCAGGGATACAGTAAGATAGGTAAAAGAAAAGAACAGCCGACAATTTCGTATAAAAATTGCCATTTAATGGCTTTGACCATATACTTTGGCTTTGTTTACGAGAAAAAGTACTTTTTCGAATAAGGACGTCAATGAAAGCACGCAGCTTAACCCGCGAAACGATTCTTAATCTAGGAACAGAAGGCAAAACGCTCCCCGAATTTAAAGTCGGTGACACCGTCGAAGTCGGCCAAATCATCAAAGAAGGCGACAAAGAGCGCGTTCAGCCCTTCAAAGGCGATGTTATTGCCATTCACCACAACGGCGTTTCTTCAACCTTCACCGTTCGCCGCATTGGTGCCAATGGTGTAGGCGTTGAAAGAATCTTCCCTTTCTACTCACCAGCAATCAGTGAAATTAAACTTGAGAAGACCGGCAAAGTCCGTCGCGCAAAACTTTATTACCTTCGTGACCGCGTTGGTAAAGCCGCTCGCATTGAAGAGAAGCTTCAATCAGCAGAAAAAGCTACGGTTTCAGCTGGTAAATAATGACATTATTTCGGCACACGCTGTTTTCTTTTTTCTGTTTAATAACGCTCGCCTCATGTGGCAAGCGTTACGATCTTGCTCATGATGGGTGCGCACGTAAAGCACATCTGGAACTTGCCAAGCATTTTGATGTGCCCGTTCCTCTTGGTTTTACGCTGAGTGATTCATCATGCCGCGCGGTTACTGATGGATTCTCTGATTTCATGCGCTATAGCGGCCGCACCTCCTCGAGCACGGTTATTGATTTTTACAAACGTGAAATGGAACGTGCTGGATGGGAGATAACCGATCTTTCAACCGCACGCGATGGTTTTCTGTATTGCTCAAAACCAACAAAACAGTGTGGTATCCAAATACAACAACGGTCCAACAATGCTACTACACTCAGTCTTTTCATTACCCAAAAGGGATCACGATGATCGTGTGGTATCTTAAAGCGCTCGCGTTGGTTCTTATCGTTTTACTTGTCTGCCCACTCATCTTTATTGGGCTTGCCGCAACACTCGGACGCTTCTTTGGGCTCACCATTGCCCCCGATTCATTTGTGGTTAAAGCGGCTCAACGTTTCAACCAACGCTTCAATCGATAATGCATCTCTTTGAGCTTTTCCCGCGCATATTTGTTACCCAAAAGGGCTAGGCCTAAAAGAATAAGAAGAACCCCTTGAATAAAGGGGACAAAAAGGCCGATAAATCCAACAATCAAGAGCGCAACACCGACAACAATGCGTCCCCCATTGTTATAGATAGACTCCCAAAACTTATTCATCGCTTCTCCCTTCCTTCAAAATTACTGCTGTATGGGCATCCGTTTGCAATAATCCCGCTATCCCTTACACTTATACTTTTGCCGATTTCTATTATGTATTTTGGGGTTTAGATAAGGCAATATTATTGCATTTTGTGCGGGGGCATTTCGAACATGAAGTATCTATCTACTATCAAAGTTTTTATCTGTTTTTTAATCACCGGTATGGGCGTAACACAGGGATATATTCCAACGACCTGGATCCAGGGAACGCCAGAAAATATTCATAACCCTTTATGCACCATCAATACATCGCAAGAAGGCGGCGCTTATAAACCTTTTATGTTTGAGCCCGAAATAAACCTTTTTGCGCTTGGTCAAAAGAGTCAGCATATGTACGGGCAATGTAATGTTGCTGGACTTAGCTTTCGCGGCACATTGTACATGGATCGCATACTTCGTGGTCTTTACAGCCAAATAGCAACCGCCGTACTCACCAATCATGGAAGAATTCATGATCAAGCGTCTCAGATTAAATACGTTAGCTCTTCAAATCTTTCCGATAGCACGCTAACACTTGGCTGGAAGATGCTCAATCGCAAAAATCTTGGCGTATCAGCTTACATTTTTGGTACTATTCCTGCTCCTCGACGCAGCACATACCCCCCAGGAATCATGAGCAATTGGGTTGGCCTTGATAATCATCTTACGTGGGGAGCTGGCATGGATCTGTGGAAGCGTTTATGGGGTAACAAGCTTCATCATATTGATTGGCTCTCTGACGCTCAGATAACTTTTTTGACCAAGCGTCATGCGCAAGCATGGATAAAATCCACTCAGGGTTATCAATTATGTCCTATCAATATTCATGCGCATGCGCTCTATAAACTCCAATCGACACTTGCGTATCAGTTTAAAAAT
>JAHFBS010000072.1 GCA_023249895.1 bacterium
AAGCGCGGCAATACGTCGTGTGGATGGCATAATAGTGGCGGCATCGAGAATGTGTGGAGGGAGGTAAGATTTTTCCGCTATTTCACTTTCACACTTCTTGCGTTCTTGCCGAATGGTTTCAAGTATTTGCACATCCAGCTGTATCGGTAGTTGCGCTGATAATTTTCGTGATTCTAAGTGTTCGAGTAGCCATTCTTGAGGGTCGATTTTTACTGAAAAAGAAAATCCATCAAAAAAACCGGTGTGCAATGACGAGATACTACAGTTTGGGCACCTAATAATTTCTCCAAGACATTTTTTATGAAAGTAGTGGCCACAGGCAAGAATGGCAAGTTGAAAGCTGGCATTTTGTGGATAATCGGGAGGTCCAGCAAGTATTTTCTGTAGACATATGGAGCAATCGGTGCCTCTGACGCTTGCGTACGACGTGAAGTTGTTAATGATATGCATTTTGATCTGATAGGCATTGAAATACCGTTTATCATTCAGCGCTTTTTGATAAGCATACCAATCTGTCCAGTAAGGATCGGGGTTTGAGGATGCTTGCGGCATTTCTTTGCGTGTTATTTCGCTTAATTCGCGACGTTGGATGGTCTTTTGTATGCCCTCAATTTCAGCCCAAATGATAGAATGCGCAGCTGGTTGTTGTTCACCACCGGTGTTCTTTTTTTCTGATGCTATCTTTGAAAAATCGAAAACGCCGCCAAATTCTTGATCATTATTAATGAGCGCTGCTCGTTCAAAAATCTCTTGCTCTGTTCTCAACAGGTACAAAGCGATATCTTTGTTACCCAACTCAAGTGTGGCTTTAAAAATTGATTTTTTGATGACGCTGGTGAGTTGATCAGGGGCAAGGGGCTGTTGCCAGACGATGGCTGCAACGGTTTTCTGTGCTGATTGTATGATAGTTGGGTTTGGATGCGCGGTATTTGAAATTATGAATACAACAATGAATAGAGCAACGAGTGATCGATAGAGATTCATGATCATTATATGCGCAGAGTTTTTCACCCTCATCCCTTTCTTTAAATGATAAGCCGCATTTCATTCACCCTACGCAATTATTAACGATGTGCGCAATGGTTTTGACAGAATGCTCATTGGATGATTGAAGTGGGGGGATTTGGAATGAGAAAGGGGTGCCTGAGCACCCCGTGATTATGATTGAGCGGAATTGAATAGAAAATTGCAGGTTTTTAAACCGAAGGTAATAGAAATTATTGATCTACTGTGGATGAATGTGTTGGCATTGCTGAAAGAGCTGCAATTTTTGGTTTTGCTAACTGTATAATCTCGTCTACTGCTTTACGACCGCTTGCACGAATTGTTTGATCGCTCGCCCATTTTGTTTCGAATTCGGCGAATAATTTAACGAGCTTGTTTTTGAGTTTCTTGAACGCTGTTTGTCCAAATGTGCCTGTAGCTTCAGCTACTGTTTCAGCGCGGATTAGAAGGCTCTGTGGTTTATCGCTACCTAACGAATGCTCTGTGTTAGTCAGGAGTATTCCTGCAATTGTTTGAGCTATGCGTAGTGAGTCTTTTCCGCCCTTAAGATCTTCTTCGAGACTCAATATATCACTATTAAGATTGGATAATGATGCGTTACCTTGTATAGCGGCTTCTTCATCAACGCTGAATGTTTCCTCTTCAGCCTGTTTTGCTTCTGTTTCATGTTGAGCTTGTGACGATAATGTTGTCGTCTCTTCTATCCGTTTCGGTATGGGAAACTTTATTTTCTTTAATTCTTGTATGAGTGTTTCTATTTTAGAGATATCACTAGTAACTTTCTTACGATACCCAGGAGATTGTTGCCATTTAAGTATGAAAAGGGCTGTCGGAAGAGTGCATTCTTTTTCAAGAGCAGCAACAGTGTTTTTTTGTAGGGCATTTTGTACCGAGCTGCGAGCCCTTTGTAATAAGCTTTCGTTGTCTAGTTGCTGAAGATTGTATTCGGTTTTATTTAAAAAAATGCCAACGAGGAGCCCTGCAGTTGCATTTGGGGATTCATCTGGACTTTCTGTTTTTAATTTTTCTAATTGCTCTTTAAGTTGCTTGATAGTTGGATTGGTGCTGAGCTCTTTCAGCACATCTTGTATATCCCCACGAAAAGTACCCTGCCACAACTCCTGCGCAACTATCCTTTGAGCCATTTGTATAGTGCCAGCTTGGTCAAGCGGCTTTACACTTTGCATCGCAGATACCAACGCAATGCTCCAGAGCGTGCTGAGTAATAAAGTGAATGCGTAGAAGATAAGATGGCGTTTGATGTACATTATGACTCCTTCATCCTTTTGAACTGACCGATAATAACTCTTGCTATCTTGAGTAATACTTCAAACCTTTTTCAATGGTTCATCAAGATCTATTTGAAACATATGCTACTAAAGCTTTTACTTAGGCTTTGTGCAAAGCCCCTGAATCGCAAATGCATAAAAAATCTGCTGCTCTTGTCCTTGTGAAGGCTGTGTACGCTTTTGTTTTTTTAGATTTACCAGCGAAAAGGTGTAGTCAGTATGCTGCTGCGTAAGCTTTTTGATGAACGTGGTGATGTCGGCAGGATGGTGAGTAATGCCTTTTATAGTAAGCGCAGGTGGTTGGTGGTCGATTGAGAGCTGCACAAGTTTGCTAGCTTCTGGGAGCGTGCGCGCGATATCCATAAGAACTTTTTCGGGATGCGAAGTCGTCGTAGCGTAATGAGCGCGGTGGGTAAGCTTTCAAGCGTTATATTTTCTTGCTCAATCTTATGAGCCTCGGTCGCTTTATGCTGTAATGATGAACCCATTGCAGTGAGCGTGGCGATGTGAGATTTTTGTGATTTAAGAGCGCGATTGCAGGTAGATGTGGCCGTAATTGCAATGTATCCGACAATTCCACAACAGAGCGCCAGAAAAGCTCCCCAACGATATATATGATGGTAGGCGGGCGTCAGGAACGATGAAAGCAGATTTTTGCCATTGGGCGTGGTGCTGATACGCTCGATGGTGAACTGTCGCGCCATGCAAAGAGTGAGCGAGAGTAGCGCACAAGAATCTGTTTCATCAATAAAGGGTGCTTCGATAATGAGGCGTGGCTGTTTGAGCCCAAATCTTGTGGCTGCGGCAGCAACGTGACGCGCAAGCGCGGTGAGGTTAACGATGCGATTGCCGACTATTTCATTATTGATAAGAGTGATTGTCTGCGCCTGCTTCATATCTGCGTGCGGCCCAGAAAAAGGCGCAATAACAAGTTCGTTGGCGGTAAGACGCACGAACAAGCGCGGTGTTAAAAATGTACGCATGATTGTTACAGCGGTAATGTTTGAAGGAGATCTGAACTAAGCGTAATCAGCTGCTTTTTGAGCTGTGCAGATGTCAGCAGTCCTGCTTTTGCTCCAAGCATTGATAAAACCGAGGCGCTGTTGATAATGCCACTTCGCAGGGCTGTGGGCACCTCTTCACCGCGTAAAAGACTTGCTACAAAGCACGAACCAAACGCATCACCAGCACCGACGGTGTTTACCACATCAATTTTCATGCTGGGATGAAAGTACATGGTGTGATCCGTCACAACGTACACGCCATTAGCGCCATTGGTGACGACAACGGTCTTTGGCCCCATTTTGAGCACTTCTTGAAAGAACTTGGGCATACTAAAATAAGCATCTTCGCAATACAACGACATATTCATGAGGTAGGGGTCGCTGCTGGGGGCATTAAGCGCACAAGGATTAGCCGAAGCTGAACCTTCAAACATTTCTTTGTAGGTTTCATCCGTTTCAACAAGCGCAAGCATGAAGGTGCGTGCTTCACTGCTATTAAGAATAAGAATGTCGATGTCTTGGAGTGATTTTTTGAGGGTGAGGGTTCCGGTTGCAAGCTGACTGACGCCAGGATTTATGGCGACGGGAATATGATGCTTTTTGGCAAACGATACGATATCGGGAAGTAACTGCGCCGAATCATTACTTAATGATGTTATATAAAGATGATTACTTTTTTTGATTTCATCGAAAGGGAGTTTATCAAGTTCAAGGTAGCTATTGGCGCCACGGTATGCAAGAACAGTACGATCGCCGCGTACGGCATTAATAATGCATGAAAGACCGGTGCGATGCTCGGCCGACTTATAAATAAAAGAAGTGTTTACTTTTTCTTGTTCAAGATCATGAAGCACCTGTTTGCCCGCACTATCATTACCAATAACGCAGAAACAACTCGTTTCAAAGCCGAGACGGCTGAATGATGTGGCAGAGTTGGTTGCGCCCCCACCGGTAAAATAGGTTGCGTTTTCGATTTCTACCTTTTCCCCTGATTCAAATAACATATAGGTATGGGTAAAGTTTTTTTTGGTGATCGACATGGCATCGGCGCCGGCATATTGAAGAAAGATGTCTTGTGTTGCGCCACCAATAGTAAGAACTTTCATATGAGACCCCCTTTAACAGAACATGGCTGAAAACTATAATTTTCGCCTCTACTATAGCGATTTTGAGCACAAGAAAGCAAGATTATCGATACCGTTGGTTCTCAAATAAACGGGGCGTGGTAGGCTACGTTCAAGATGTTTTTCTATAAAAAGGAGAAGCAGGATGAGTTCGTGGCAGTGTTCTAAAATAATTAAAACGATATTCTGGTCGACTATTTTGGGGTGTGGTATTGCGCTAGGGGGTTTCATACTCTTGAGTGTGCGTGCTGGATTGGGCGCTGGATACGTAGTTGATAGCATGAAAATGCTTGGAAAAACGTTACTACTACGTCGTTTTGGGCCACACACAATAACAACAAAGAAACTGGTAGGGACGTATCTAAGGCTGACGACCAAGGCTCTTTTTGTCCATTCTGACACGCTTCATAAAGAACGCATGTTTGATTACGACGTTTGTTTTTACGACTATGCAAATGCAAAACTGCTCTTTTTGGAAATCTTTGGCAACGAAGAGTATTACTTTAAAGCAGCCACTGATACGCCATTTATTATTGATTGTGGTGCAAATATAGGAATGGCGACGTTGTATTTTAAAATGCTGTACCCCCATGCCGAAATCATTGCATTTGAACCGGCGCGACTATGCTTTGGGGTACTGCAAAAGAATATAACGAGCAACCATCTTGATAAGGTAACGACCATTAATAAAGCGCTTTCAGATCATGAGGGAACGGTAGAACTGTTTGATGCATCAGGGGGTAGGGGGAATCTGTGCGCAACCATGCTTTTTGATAAAAAAGGCCCAAAAAATGCATATTTTGCTTCGGTCGAGTGCGCCACACTTTCCTCATATATCACCAAGCCGGTTGATCTGCTCAAAATAGATATTGAGGGGGCAGAACGGGTTGTTCTTGATGATCTAAAAA
>JAHFBS010000073.1 GCA_023249895.1 bacterium
GCAGGCAGCGCAAGATCCCAATCTTTATTTAATCGTTGGCGATGTTGGTTTTTCAGTTGCCGAAAAATTTCAGCATCAATTCCCCTCACGATTTATTAATGCGGGCATCGCCGAACAAAACATGATTGGCGTTGCAGCAGGATTGGCCATGGCGGGGAAGAATGTTTATGTTTATTCAATTGTTCCTTTTGTCACTATGCGTTGTTTTGAACAGATTCGTAATGACCTGTGCTATCAGCACTTACCGGTAAAGCTTGTGGGAGTTGGTGGAGGATATTCATATGGCGCAATGGGCGCAACGCATCATGCGATTGAAGATATTGCGATCATGCGTGCACTGCCTACCATGACGGTGGTTGCACCTGCAAACAAATATGAAACATCTCAACTTCTGCCCCAACTCAATACCTGTACAGGCCCTGTATATCTTAGGCTTGCAGCGTGCGAAGAGCTTGTCAGCTATCCACCCAGCATCCCCCCGCGTCTTGGAACTGCAAGCGTTATTATTCCCCACAACAGCCGTTATCTTGTTACCACGGGCAATGCGTTAGATGTGGGTTATCAGGTACAACAAGAGCTTGCACAAAATGGGATTACCTGCGGGTTTGCGAGCATGCATACCGCTAAACCAATCGATCAGGAATTTTTTGCACACCAAAATTTAGATGCTGTTTTTACCATTGAAGAACATTCAGTCATAGGAGGGCTTGGCCAAGCCGTCGCGCACCATCTCTGCGAAAATTCTTTTCGGGGAGTTTTTCACGCCTTTGGTATTCCTGATTGTTATGCGCACGAATGTGGCTCTGCTCATGAACTCAAAAAGCAGAGCGGCTTAACGCCTGAACATATTGCATCATTTATTCTGAGAAAGTTGAAAGATGCATATAAAAAATAGACCTCTTTTGAAACCTATTTCGTTTTGTCATCCCCCTCCTTCGCCTATTGGGCTACGGCGGGCAGGCCTCGCGTCTTATGTCATCCCCGTGAAAACGTGGATCCAGTCCCAGGTCTTATATTTACGCCTAGATTCCGGGTCATTGCCCGGAATGACAAAGGATAACGCCAAAAATATTTGCATTAAAAACGGGTTTCAGAAGAAGTTTAATATTTATCAACATCACACACCTGCAATCCTTAGCATCGTACTTTTTTTAATCGTTTTTTGTACGCTTGGACTTCCCTTTACACAGTGGGGATTTAAGTCTGATGATTGGGGAAATGTCTATCACTGCATTATTCGACAATGGTCGGATTTTTTTAGATTTTTTACCGAAGGGAATATCGAAAAATTTTGTCTTCCCAGCAATGTAATGCCACCCGATCAAGCTTTTTTTCAGGGGCTTTATCGTCCACTGTCATTTATTTATTACTATCTTCAGTACGGTATTTTTGGCACAGCTCCTTACGGATTTTTGCTCGTCACCACATTCTTTCATGCATGCAATGCGGTTCTCTTTTTTAATCTTCTCAAATTGAAGGTAACCCGTGTAACAGCATTTTTAGCTGCCGCCTATTTTGGTTTTCACCCAAGTCTGTGGATATGGTTCGGCTGGACCAGTGCACAAACGTATTTCGTTGAATTATGTGTGTTTTTTCTAGGTGTGTATGCGCTTTTGGCATACCTCAGAACAGAGAGCTTTGTTTTTTATTTTTTGGGCTGTGTGCTTTATACACTTAATCTTATGCTCAAAGAACAAACTATTTTTTTGCCACTTTGGCTTGTGGGAGCATTTTATATCTATGGCAAAAGTTTTTGGCAATCCATTAAGCTTTCAACAGGTTTTTGGATCATCACTGGTTGCTATCTTTGGTGGCGACTTCAATTATTTCCGCTCACCGCTCAAACAGGCACGCTTACGTTTCAACCAACCTGGCATTCGTTTATCACCAGGTTCTCATCACGGTTTTATGATGCGGTAAGCTATCTCAACGAATTTCTTGGTTTTTCGTGGTTACCATTGCGGCACCAGATGATTAAAGGTTTTTTGGTTACCGTTACCCTATCGCTTTTGTGCATCCTGTTTTTTAGAAGTCGCCACAAAAAATATGCTCTGTTTTTAGTCTGCAGTATTCCATTTTTCAGCTGGCCGGCGATTATTATGCATTTTCAACCACGTTATATTTACCTGGCGCTGCCACTTATGATTGCTGCTGTCGCTATTCTTATCGACCCACCGCCTCAATGGCTTAAATTTGCTCTTGGAGCCCTTATTGCGTGGAATGCAGTATTTTTGGTACATCATTTAACACAACGAGAAAAAATTTTGCATATGATTACCACAGCATTTGAAGACATCGTCGCCAACCCGATCACAACAGGAAAAAGTTTATGTTTTGTAGATCTCCCCTCGTGCTGGTTTGATCAGGGCACAACGCAAGCGGTATGGCTCTTGCGACATGAAGCGCACAAGCCGGTGTTTCAAGTTCAAGACACAAAGATGTCACCTGAGCTGGCACAAGAAAATCCACTTTTAATCACCTGGGATAAGAATTCTTGTAAATTCAGGGTTATCGCTGATGATAAAAAATAATAAAATCTTCATAGCACTTATCATTGGAATATTAGTTTTTTGTCTGATTGGTATCCCCTTCACCAATTGGTGGTTTAACGGCTGCGATGACTTTGGCGGCGTGTATATCGGATTTGTGACTAAAACTTGGCGTGATCTTTTGTACTTTTTTATTAACGGTCAGATCAATCAAGCGCCAGGGCCTTCAAACATTGCCAACTACCACGACATTGTGCTTTCTTTTTTTGGAGCCTATTATCGCCCCTTCTATCTCATTTTTTTAGCAATCCAATACTGGATTTTTGGACTTAATGCTTATGCATATTTTTTGTGCAATGTTTTCTTTCATGCGGTTAATACGGCTCTTTTATTTATTATTTTTTCGTGGATTATCGAACTTATCCCCGCAATTTTTGTTGCATTACTCTTCGCGTTTCATCCACAAATAGGCTATCGGTTTGGTGCTATTGTTAATCTTCATTACTATGTCAGCGTTACCTGCCTACTTGGGCTTCTTATTATGTACAAAAGATATCTTGATAGCGGAAAAACGTGGATGTATTGGGCTGCATGTTGCTTATATACCGTCTCACTTTTCACACGCGAATCATCAATAGTTTTTCCTGCCATTCTGACGTTAGGAACGTATCTTTATCTCAATAAAGCAACACTTTTTACAGCGATAAAAAAAACAGGTGTTTTTTGGGGCATTACATTTTTATTTCTGCTCCTCAGGCTTGAGCTCTTTCCCGTGCACCTCACTACGGCAAAATCTCCCGTGTGGGCAACAATTTTGCATGCGAAATTAGGCGAGTTCATGGTATTTCTTTACGACGCGTTCTGGTTCTCATGGTTACCATGGGGACATCCATTGGTGCGCGGTATGCTTCTTATCACCGCGCTAGGAATAGTCAGCTACCTTTTTGTTATCAACACACGTAAAAAGTTTTTATTATTTTTTTTGATAAGTGCCGCATTTATGCTGTGGCCGGCATACGTCGGATGCTATAGTCCCCGCTATATTTACGAGGCTCTTCCGTTCATACTGTTATTTTTTATTGGCTGCTTTGCATGGGCCCCCCGCGACTTCAGCAAAATGAGAAATCGTGGATGGTTGGCGCTCGGCATAATGACTGTTTTTTTTATCCTGCTCACGGTAGATAATCTTCATCGTCGTGAACAAAAAATGACAATAATTGCAACAGCGCTCTACAAACTCACCACAGTTCCGAATATTACGACACGACCACTGTATCTTCTTTCATATCCCATGGATGGGCTTGGCGACCAACCCACCGATATTATACGTGTCATGCTGAAAAATCCGCATGCACTCATCTATGTAACACGGACATCGGCGTACGTCCAAAAGAATGCGCACATTATCACACCAACGTCATGGCGCAATGTTATCAGCGATTATTATCATGAAAACTTTGCCACAATCACACCAACAAAGAATGGATTTTGGTATCAGATTACCGACCCCAACAAAATTTATTTCATGACTCAAGAAGACAAGCACGATTTTATCATTCAGATCGACAAAGGCATTTTAGATAAAGATCCACTTTTCTTGCACTGGGATACTGATACACAAAGTTTCAAGATTGTTTGAAAGTCAGGCGATGATCAATACAACCAGGCTTTTTTGGGCACGCTATAAAAAGCTTCTAACAGCTCTGTTGATTTTTAGCACTATCATTATTGTATATCTTGTTTTTTGCTCAGCATGGTTTTTTGATGGTGAAGATTGGGGACTTATTCTTAAGGCCTCACAATGCATATCATTTAAAGATTTCATACATTTTTTTACCGAAGGAAACGTAATTTGTCTCTCAGGCCCTGTCATTCTGCCACCAACGCAGTTGCCCCAAAGCCCTATGTTTTTTTATCGACCGTTAGTTCTCATTATTCATTTTATTCAATATCACACACTCGGCCTCTACGCTTATGCGTATTTTATCTTTATTGTTATTATTCACGCTCTTAATACATCATTAATCTTCATACTATTTTCGTACGCAACAAAAAGATATTTTTTGCCTATGCTCTATGCCCTAGCCTTCGCATTTCATCCACTTTTATATGGCTGGTTAGGGAAAATTGATACTCAACAAAATATTATAAATCTATTCCTAATGCTTCTATGCATATTGTTGCTTATCAATGCGTTACACAACAAACGTATTTTTTCTTACCTACTCGCCTGTTTATTATTTTTTCTGTGTCTGCTTATACGAGAAACATTTATTACATTCCCTTTCATCTTATTTATTGGCCTCTGGATATTTGAACGTTGCGAATGCAACTCATTCACCAAAAACCTACGTTTAAAGCTTTCCACTTGTTCAGGATTTATTATGGTTCTCATGATCTATTTAACGCTAAGACACTATGCAACGCCGTCTTCAATGCATTCAGATTTTTTAACCGTACACGATACATTGAGTAGTAATTATTGTGCTATATATGCAAAAATAAAAAATTTTAGCAGCTTTTTTTATGATCTTTTTTGGTTGATGTGGTTCCCACATACAACTTATGATTTTTTTAAACAGTATGATATTTCTTGGATATATCGCATTTTGAAAGCAACAATTTTTCTACTTATCTCGACACTTTTCATTACCAACAGGAATAAAAATATATTATACGCTCTTTTTATAATCGCACTTTTTACACTATGGCCATTTATTTTTGTATCATCAGGAGGCTATCGATATTCGTACGAAGCACTTCCAATCTATACGGTTGTCTTTATTTGGTTGATATATTCATCTCCAATTTCAAATAATCATAT
>JAHFBS010000074.1 GCA_023249895.1 bacterium
ACGCTTTACGCCGCCGCCCTATCCACATACAGCTTCAGCAGCACCGCGTTTAGCCACGGCAATCGGTTCAGCACCCACTGCAACAACCGCTCGCACGCCGTGGTCAAAAAATCAAACGGTCTTTCACCAGAAATTTGGGGTTGGCATTATTACTGAGGTCGAAAAAGCACCCGAACAGGATTTTTACATTACCGCACTCTTTAAATGCGGCAAGAAGAAAATCCTTGCAAGCTTTTTATCAAAGCATTGACTTGTTCTCCCCTCTCCTGAAATCCTAACTGCGATTTGATGACTTAAATTTATGGGAATTTTATGAGGGGAGTCAGTCGTGTTACATCGCTTCATATATTTTATGGTAATCACCGCCGTTATGGTGAGTAATGGCCTGTATGCCACCTACCCACCAATACCCATCCAACACGAATATCACCACACCATCGTGCCGCTCTGCACCTCATTTCCACTGGTAGGAGATCAGAGCGTTATCGGCAGGCAGCTCCTGTCAGGCGTAGAAAATTATCTTAAAGAGTTCAGACACTTCACCACTGAAGCTGACGACGGCCAACGCCACCTCATTATTCGCCACATCAAAAATAATAAAGAGACCGATGACGCGGGCCTTGATTCCCTCAAAAGCATGCTGCCGCTCTCACCACTCGTTCTCGGCCTGTTAGACACCGACACCTTCTTCTCGCTCATCCCCTCACTCCGTCACAAGCAACTGTGCCTCCTTTTCCCCGTCGAGGGAAATCAGGAGCTGCGCACACTCAAGCTTGAAAATGTCATTTACTTCCGACCATCGTATGAAAAAGAGCTTGAAGCACTCATTCATTATGCTGTTACCATCAAACACAAGACGGCAATTGCGGTACTTTACGAAGCAAGTTTGTGGGGCAAGAGCCTACTCGTCTCGCTTGAAAAAATACTTGCACGCTCCAACATCAAACCAATCATCGCTGCTCCCTATGCGCAAGGCACCGTAGAAATTGAACACGCACTCACGGCCATCACACAAACGGGCCCCAATGCGCTTATTTTTTTAGCACAGCCGCGGCCAGCCTATAACTTCATTAGTAATGCGCTCAACACCAATTTAAACAATTGTCTCTTTTTAGGCCTTTCCAATCTGGGCGTTATTCAAAATCTGCTCAAAACATCACGCGGCCTTGATATCGCCGTTACCTCCGTTGTGCCTCAAGCATCTACCAGCCAACTGCCCATCGCGCAAGAATATCGCCGCGCCATGCACAGTTTTTTAACCTCACATGACGATTCACCGTTCTACTTTGAATCCTTTATTACCTTGGCGCTGTTGGACAAAAGCCTTACCACACTCGGCAACAACCTGAGCATTCCATCACTGATCCACGCATTAGAGTCGTTACATAACGAAAATTTTAAAGGGCTGCACTTGAATTTTGATCCTTCAGATCGTTCACTTTCTTCTGCGGTGTGGATCAATCCCGGGTTGCACCATGAATGGATAGCGTATTCTCACTAACCATATAAAAAGAAGAGTGCTCATATGCAAGCACGTGTATTAAAATCACTCAACGCACTACTTGATATCAAAGTTAAATTTCTTGTTTTTGTTTTACTCTTTTTTTACATCATCGGATTGTTTGTTGTTGCGCTCAGCACTTTTAGAAGCAACGATCCAATACCCGATGTAAAAATGATCAGCTTTGAAATGCGTAAGCAATTCCGCGATCTTGCCAGTCGCGTCAAAGTGGGACTTTATATCAGAAACTTTCCCACCTTCAATTTCATTAACAATGATTTTGTCGTCAACGCCATGATCTGGTTCGAGTTCAACAAAAATGAGATCATGCTGAGTACCATCAATCAGTTCTCATTTGAAAATAGTAAAATTCTGCATAAATCAGATCCCTACGTCACGCTGCATGAAGGCAAAATGCTCGTGCAATACGACGTCATTTTTGAAACCAAAACCAACATTAATTTCTATCGCTTCCCGCTTGAAGACCACCGCCTTTCTATTGTGCTGACCAACAATTTTATTTCGCCCAATGAAATGTATTTTGATGACAGCTTTGGCGCGCTCTCATTTATTGTATCCGATCGGCTGTTTACCTCCGACTGGGATGTTCATGCACTGCGCAGCGTATCGGGATATACGGCGCTGGCATTTGATAAATACGCGCCGCAACGCGAGATGCTCAGCCCTAAGGCGGTATTCACGATCGACTTTAAAAAAATTGGTATCAACAAAATTTTACTCATTTTTGTCCCCCTCTTTGCCGCCATTCTTCTGGCGCTTTTTAGCTTTCTCATGAGCTTTAATAATCATAACGGCAAGGCAACCGTCGGCCTAACTGCCATCACCGCACTACTGGGATATCGCTTTGTCATTCAGCAGATGAGCCCACCGGTCGGCTACTTTACGCTCACCGATAAGATTTTTACCTTTTTCCTCCTCTTTGCATTTTTAATTTTTGTCTTTCACGTTCTGCTCACGCGGCATTATTTTTTTTGGGAAGAACGCGAAAAAATTAAACGCGCTGAGCAGCCGGAAACCGATCTCAATTATCTGCCGCCACGCATCACCGAACGCATCAATGCGGCAGCATATTACGTTTTTGTCAGTGTATTTGTCATGGTTATAACCTATCTCATCATGGTCTAAGGAGCTTGTCATGAAGAAAGAATCGGTACATCAACAAACCTTGCATGAACTGGTGCAATGGCTCAAAACCATTGGCCTTGTTTCACTTATCGCCCTCTGCATCTTTGTCATCATATGGCTCATCCCGCGGCCCTACCACACACGAGGGTTCAACACGATTACTGACTTGCAGCGCTATGGCAGCACGATTGATGAGTTCATCAAAATGGATAACAATAATTTTAATTTCCCATCTTACGAGTCGTATTATCAAGAAAACTTTGGTCCCTGTCTTGCACGCACCCTGCGTGACAAACTAAATTGGCCACTATATACCCTTCACCTCCGACAAGCTCCTTATTTTTCTGCAAGCTTTTTTAAAACACTACTTGATGACGTGACAAACTACCGCAAAGCACGTGGCTGGCAGGGAGATTTTATTCAAAAAATAGAGGTTAAAGAATCATCAAAGCTCGTCATCTTTGGACCGGTGCAAGGGGCGTATCATGGACTTGTGCGCTACTTTGAAAAGCTCAAAGAGCTCAAGATTATCGATGAAAATCTTATGGTACAACGACCAGATTATTATTTGATATTTTTGGGCAATGTCGTTAACCGCTCACCGTACACGCTTGAAATCTTTTCGATCCTTTTGGAGTTACTCAAAAAAAATCCTGAAAATGTAATTTATTTAAAAGGATCTCAAGAGTACAAGGAAAATTGGAAGATACACACGCTCGAACGCGAATTAATCTATAGAGCAAAAAATTTATCCTCATCATTAATTCCACTTCAAGATGAAATTGATGAATTCTTCAACACCCTCCCTATCACCCTCTATTGCACCATACCGTTCATCAAAGATACAAAATTAAACTATTTTAAATGCGCTGCATTTATTGACGATGACCGATATTTTGAGCTTATCGATGCACCTCGCTACGCAACATTTCTCAAACAAAAATCAAGTGAACGGTTAACAACTTTTGACATCAACCATGGATCAAACAATGATCCTGAAGCTGCAAATATTGTTTCTCGCGCTATGGTTCGCGATATCAAGAAACGAGACAGTTATGAAGAAATGGATGGGCTGCGATCATTACCCCCAACAAAAGGCATCCCTACGTGGAGTGTGTTATCAACATCAGCAGAACCATATCGTGTTGGCTTAAAATTCTTTCATGACGCTTTTGTTATTATTACACCAGCGCATCAACTAGATAACTGGGGAATCACACTTTATAATCGAGATATGCGAAATAAAGATGATAATTCGTTTAAAAGCAGAGCATACAGCTTTTTTGGAAGCACGCTAGAGCAACAATAATCTAGGCGCCACCTCCAAATCTGCGTTTTTTCGAATTAAATTTTCGGATAAAAAATTTCAGGTCATCGAGAGTAAAATCTGGGAAATATTTATCTGAAAAATATATCTCAGCGTATTCTAATTCCCACGACATAAAGCCAGAAAGTCTTGTTTCTGAGCCTGTTCTTATGATGAAATCGGGGCAGGGATATTGTTGCCCTCCAAAATCAGTATGCTGCTCAAAAACTTCACGTGTTATTTGATTTGGGATTAGTCCCTCTGAAACAATTTTCTTTGTTGCTCTTACAATTTCGTCTTGTCCCCCATAAATAATCCCCAAGTTGAGCACATGTGCATCAAAAATCTTTGTCTGCGCTTCAATTTCTGTAAGATTTTTGTGCAAACATTCAGGTAGATCTCTTTTTTGTCCAATATGAACAACTTTACAATTTTCTTTAATTACCATTTCGCGAACTGATTCGCAAAGTCGTGCACACGCTTCATGAAATATTATCATTTGTTCTTTTGGCCGTCCCACCATATTTGCAGGCGATGAAAGCCATATGGTCAATGTTGGAATTTCTGCTCGCAAGAAAAATTCAACTATGGGAACTAATCGCAAAACCATTTCTTGGTATCCATCCCAGATGGACAACCCATGCTCCCTTGCCCACCGACGATCTCCATCAGGAATAATGGCAAAGTGATGAATTTTAGAACATAGTTCCCGAATATTTTCTTCTTCACAAGAACCAAACAACTTGGGTAGTAATTTTTTTATTCGAGAAATCATGAAGCAAGCCTTCCCTATAATCAACCAAGAAACCCCATCCACACCCTTAAGCATACTATCTTATATTTTCAGTTAGCAACTTTCTATCAAGAAAACCACGATTCCATATAGTAATATATTTCAGGCTAATTGAACATTAGAAATCAGCGTCAATAACATGCTACAAAATGATACCACACAGACGCTGAATTCGGCGATTTATTCATTATTTTGGCCTCAACGAGTCATAAAACATTTCTGCCTGAATTTTTATGCGTCTGCATACGCAATTCGCTTGCAAAATAATTTCTATTTAGTAATATCAAAAGAACATTAACAATTTGTATATAAGTTTTCAATGGGGGTTATAATCATGAAAACTGTATTACGTAACTGTATGGTCAATGTTCTTCTTCTCAGTAGCTTGGGCGGCAACCTTGCTGCCATGAAAGGAGACGACGAAAAGACACCATTCTTATCAGAAAAATCTTCCCAAGAATCTTCAGGTTCATCATCTTCTTCGCACCCACGGCCGCCAGC
>JAHFBS010000075.1 GCA_023249895.1 bacterium
CGACAAAATCTGCAAATCTTGAGCGGCATTTGGCCCGATTTTTTTCAGTTCAGTTTCTTTATCTGGCAGAATGGCGGTGAGTGCTTTGGCATAAGTTCCCAATATTTCGGTGACATATTCCTGCGACACGCCATTCTTTTTTGCGCTCTCAAGGAAGTCTTTCAACATCGGGTCTGCATCACTAAACTTTATGTCGGGATGCCCTTCGAGTGTCAGATCGTAAGTATCCGGTGCGCCCTTGAACGCGCCCAACTTTTTTTCGACCTCAACATAAGCCTTTGCTTGATCGGCTGCGGTCTTATACTTGTCTTTTAACCAATCCGGCTTATCGCCGCTTCCCTTGATATTGTCATCATAATACCAATCATTGGTGACAACTACCGGCGCAGTACCACCCTCACCGGTGGTTGGTGTTGCCGTAACATTAGGCGAGCCTGTTCCTGCGGGTGTTGTTGTCGCTGGTGTAACGCTATCAATCAAACTCATTTGTGTTGCTCCTTATTGTTTTCGAACTCGATTTTATCTAAATAGTTTTGCGCTAATTCCTGAATGTTGCGAACCAGTGTGAGTTGACCTTCGCGGAATGCAGCCCATCCTATCGCACCGCCATGACGCTCTAGCACGTCAGGCGATTGCGGGAATGTCTGCGTATTTAAATGCAGCAACTTCATCAATTTTATAAACTCAACACCTTCTGCATTATTTATAAACAACGAATAAGACAAATATTGTATTCGATTAAGCAGTTTCTTTTCATCCATTCGCATCGGCTCCTAGCGATTTCTGCGTATTTACTTGGTTAGCCAAAGGCTGATTGGGATTAGGCTGCGTGGTTGCAGGGCTGGGTGGATTGGTTGCATCCATCATTTGTTCAACGAGCAATTGAACTTGACCAGGTGTTTTAACGAGCGCCTCGTCAACGTCTAATTTGTCACTCAACCATTGAGGCAATTGCGCTATATTCAGTGTTCCAAGCGTTAATTGCTGCCCTAAGATTGGCTGCATGATTTGAATGTAGTTCTGCAAGTTTTGAATCTTTTGAACAGCCATACTACGAACTAATGGCGATTTGTATTTGATAGAAATTTTCTTATTATCAATTATCAAGTCGGCTGGCAAGTATCCGCGCTTTTGACCAATGAAGATGGTTCGCTTGATAATGGCTGGCATTAATTCAACGGATAGCCGCCCAAATGCGGGGCCGATTTCTTCCATGAATGATTGCTGCCTAACCATGATCTCCGTGGCCGTTGGCACCGGTGAATTGACAGGCTGCAATGGGTTATCAAACAACGCATCTTTGATCTGAATGCGCATGTCGTTAACTTCAAGGTTGCCCATGTTAACATCACCAGCAACATCCAATCGCTTAAGCGGCATTTCATTCATCGACTGACGGCTGATTGGGATGATCTTATTAGGCGATATTTGGAATAAGTAAGGATTGAATACGCCATCACTTGCAGCCATCCAAGGCGGTGATGTTGACAGCGCCACGTTACGCATGATTTCTTCGACCAGCGCATTCAAACTTCGGATGGTTGGAAGCGCATCAATTACCGGGCCACGCCCACCAACTTCATTTGAACACTTCGACCATCGCGAAATAATCCATGGGCTTGATTTTGTTTTAAGGTCTAAGATGAATTCGTTAGTATCCATCATTAAGACTACAACCCGATAAGTATCTGTTTCAGGGTCGTATATCACACCTTCTGCAAAGTCAAACTTGACCAGTGCATCATTGGCCATTCGTGTCGTGATCGTTTGCGGAAGTTTAGCACGCGGCCACATTTGAAGAATATCTCGGCCATAAATTCCAAGGAAGTCACGCCATACAGTATTGATGTTGTCGTACACGTCACCCTCAGGGTAAATCGTGTTTGTTCCAACGGATTTAAAGCGAATCGGCGATTGTTTATCATTGGATTCGAGCACCATCATGCCAGCCGTGCCAATGATTAAATCCTGATAAAACTCATTAATAACGAGGTCAAAGTTTGAATCATTCAGCATCTGAAAGATGATATCCGTGTAACCCTGCAAAAAGGTATTAACCTCTTTCTTCTCATTCTCATCGGTTATATCGTCGCCAGCTTCGAGCAAAAACCATTGCTCGCCCGGGGGTGTTAGCGATGAGTGTAGATGAGAAACCAATCGGCGCGCTGAATTCACAGCGGTAATATCATACACTTGAATATTCTTTCGGCGACCTTCTTCGACACCCTCCGGCCATGGGTCACGCTCAGGTATTGCGTAGGCATAAGCCTCATCGTAAATTGAGCGCCAATTCTGCCAATTTGCTTTGGCATCATTGTATCGGCTCATCAACTTTCTAGCATCGTTGCTATCGGCACTAAGAATGGTCATTAACTATCTCCCTGTGATCATGGAGAAAAGCGAACTCGGCGAATCAGTTGGCGGGTTTACGGTGCCACCATTCGATGACGAGGTGCCATATCTTGCCCTGAGCATGGCTATTTGTTGTTCATTAAGCTTTTGCTTTTGAGCATTCATTTGGGCTTCTTGCTTGTCAGCAAGTTCATTTTGCTTTTGCTGGAGTGCCCGTTCAGCCGCTAAATCAGTCTTTTGTTGCCCGCTCAAGTCTTTGTTCCAGGGCATTGCGTGACCAGTCATTGTGCACCTCGATAGATTTAATGTTGTGTTTCGCAAGATCGTCTGGTTTAAATCTTAACAGCCTGCGATATAAACCGAAAGGAGTCAGGCACCAAATACGTAATCCTAGCACATATTTTGACCAAGTTACACAATTGAGCAAGCCTACCGAGCCGAACTGCGTCTTGTCGTCTCGATTTGTGAATGTGATCTTGAGTATGGCACCGGCTTTAATGTCGTAGTGCTTAAACGGGTCTTCTGCAATTGAAAGCGGAAGGATTTCAAATTGCAGATATCGCCGCGTGGGGTTGATAGCTATCCAGTTGAACTCGTCCTTGGTTAACAACCAGATATGAGAGAAGTCACGTTTTAACCATCGAGTTATCCAGTGCGTGATACCCTGCGTGAATATAATCCAATATTCCTTTTCGAGCATCACAATACCAAATGAACGTAAATGTCGATCCCTTCTCTTTCTTGCATTGCCGTTGGATGGCTCTGGGTAAGCAATGAGACTTTTTCAGCATCCCATAAGTTAAAATGATATTTAGGCTTAGGGGTGCAATATTCGTAATATAATTCTTTGACGCGTGACAGCATGTTAGTCGCCTATGGCATTTTTCACATCTGCGATGAAGGCATTCATGTCATTTAAAAATTGTTGGTTAGCAACCGCCTGTTCAATCTCTTTCTTTGATTCGGTTAACTTAAACTTCTTGCACTTTACACAAGATATCGGCGTTGAAAACCCAATTGAAACTTGATTATCAATAACGAAACAATGCCTACAAAATAAGTGTTTAATCCAACTAATCATCGGCCTTGCTTCCTCGCAACTTCAATTTCTTCAAGCATCTTTCGAAGCTCAGTCACTTCATCAATCTTTGCCATTTTGCCAATAATATCAACATAACCGCTTGCTTCATTAATTGTTATCTTTCCAGATGCTAAAGCACCCATTATGCAAGTTGCTTGCTCTGTAAAGCTTTTACATTCCGAGAGTGTAGGAAGCTTCACGATTCGCTCATCAAGGTTGATTCCGTCATATTTCATCATCATGCCAAATAGTCGAGAATCGAACTTTTCACCGTCACCAGTAAACAGCCCACGCTTAGCCTGACTAAGCCACCAAGCCTTTCGATACTGACGTGCACGCGTAGAAGCATTAAGAAACTCAGGGTTAGCCTGTCGCCATGCCCACAGTGTTTCCACTGTCACATCCCACTGCATTGCAACTTCAACGTCAGTTAATCCGTACTCTTTCATGAGCCTGATAACTTCTTGCGGGTGAAAGTCTGGATTGTAATCGGTTGGTCGACCACCGGGCATGTTCATCATCCAAAATTGATTAAATTATAGTCATTTTAACAACATAAAATCCTATTGACAAGCCCAATTTTAATTGATAATATTGCACTCGAATTAACAACACTCTAAGGAGAGACTAAATGCTAAAGCTTAACCTTTACAATGTCACCAACGGAACCGTAAAAGCCCGCGTTTATTACAGCGAAAACGTAATGAGAGATGGCCGCCCCTGCGTAACAATCTACGATAAGGATTGCGGATCAAACCGATTCATCGAATTATTCGGCGACCTTGCAAAAAATGACACTGATATCATGACCGATTACTTTGAGAAAAGCAGCGTGACACTTTTCAAAGGCGATACCCTTTACGAAG
The DNA here is from genome assembly GCA_023249895.1 of bacterium. Lineage (GTDB taxonomy): Bacteria > Babelota > Babeliae > Babelales > RVW-14 > UASB124. The sequence goes on from JAHFBS010000075.1 coordinate 4,300, forward strand.
CCGCGCTGAAACATGCAAAAACAATTTCAAACAAATACCGACAAAAAGCCGCATAAAACTTGGAGTTAAAAATGAGAATAATCGAAAGAGACATTGAAATGTATACCAGCGGTAAAGAGCTTGCTCAGCAATATTTAGCTCGATGCACCGTCGACAAAGAAGAAAAGTATTATAAAATTATAGCCGCACATGATAACGTCATCGCAGCGCTTAAGAATTTTTTAAAAGTAATTGACGGCGGAGAATAAAATGCTTAAAAAATTATTTGCATACTACCGTTGCCGTTGCGGGGCTATCTCAGCAGGAAAAAAGTGCATCTTCTGCAAAGGTAAGCAATCATGGGAAAAGTAAAACAACTCGATTGCGGAACCTGCGATGAGATTATCTTAAATTGCACATGCGAGCCATGCTCGCCAAGTTACGATTATGAAATTTTAGAAGATAAAGTTCACGCAATAATTTTTAATGAATTACCAAGTGAAGAAAGTATTTTAGAAATAAAGCCAATCGTAAAAAATGGAAAGATTCACACTTTTTCAACTGAACCGGAAGAAGCCCCTTTTTAGGCGGCTTCCCCATAGGTTCCTTCTTTTTCTGCGTCTGACATCACTTCATTTCTTTCGCCACTATCAGCGGTAAACACTTGAACAACCATATCGCGCACGGTATCCGGCACATGATCATCATCAGGTGACGGCGTAATTGAAACATACGCCTTTGCCAAATAATAAATCACAACGGCCGCACCAATAATATAACGGCGTGGTGCTTCTTTCG
>JAHFBS010000076.1 GCA_023249895.1 bacterium
ATTTTTTCTTTTAAGCCACCAATAGGAAGGACCTCTCCTTGCAAGTTGAGCTCTCCGGTCATGGCAAATTCTCCGCTAATTTCACGTTGCGTGAATGCTGAGAGAATTGATGAGAGCAGCGTGATGCCGGCAGAAGGGCCATCTTTTGGTATGGCGCCTGCAGGCAAGTGTATGTGGAGGTCGTACTCATTAAACGTCTTTGGCTCGATATTGAAGAAGTTTGCGTGTGATTTAACGTAGGTCATTGCTGCTTGCGCTGATTCTTTCATCACATCGCCCAGTTGTCCGGTCAAAAGCAATTTACCCGTTCCTGGCATGAGGACGGCTTCAACTTGAAGGACTTCTCCTCCATAAGGAGTCCAGGCAAGTCCGTTGGTAACGCCTATCTTATTGCCATGCGATGCATTTTCACTGTGCATATGTGCAGGGCCAAGAAAGGTCGTCAGATTGGTTTCATCGAAATGAGGCGTTTTGTTTGTTTCAACCAGCGAGCGCGCATACTTTGAACACAGTTTTTGAATAAAGCGTTCAAGCTCGCGTACGCCTGCTTCGCGTGTGTAGTCGTTAACAACAGAACTGAGTACAGGGCGTGTGAGTTCAAACCCTTTGTCTTCAAGGCCAGCGTTTTTGATCGCTTTAGGGATTAGGTGTCGTTCGGCGATTTCAACTTTCTCTTCGTGGATATATCCAGAAAGTTGGATGATTTCCATGCGGTCACGCAGTGGTGCGGGAATTGCACCCAGGTCATTGGCGGTGGCGATGAACATGACCTTTGAAAGATCAAAGTGAACGCCCAGGTAGTTGTCATAGAAAGAATGGTTTTGTTCAGGATCAAGTACTTCGAGTAATGCTGATGATGGATCTCCGCGGTTGGACATCCCTATTTTATCAATCTCATCAATTACGATAACAGGGTTACTGCTGCCTGCTCTGCGTATTGCTTGTATAAAACGTCCGGGAAGTGCGCCAACATACGTGCGTCGGTGTCCACGAATTTCTGATTCATCATAGACGCCGCCCAACGATATGCGGAAAAAGTTACGGCCTAAGCAGTCTGCAATCGAATGCCCGAGCGATGTTTTTCCAACGCCTGGAGGACCGAATAAACAAAGAATTGGAGTGTTACAATCTTGTTTTAAAAAACGTACTGAAAGATAGTCTAAGATGCGATCTTTAATTTCATCAAGCCCATAGTGATTGGCATTGAGTACCGATTTTGCATGTTCAAGCGAGCAGTTATCGGTGGTGTGAACTCCCCACGGCATAAAAAGGAGCCATTCAAGATAGTTGCGCAGAACAGTGGCTTCCATTGAATCTGGGGGTGTTTTTTCAAGACGGCGTAATTGACGTTGCCCCTCAGTGCGAGCTTCTGGGGTAAGTGGTAACGTATCGAGCTTCTTTTTAAGATCATCAAGCTCGACGTCTCCATCATCACCAAGTTCTTTTTGAATGGCTTTAATCTGCTCACGCAGGTAATATTCTCGTTGAGACTGGTTTATTGAATCGCGGGTGTTTGATCGTATGCGTTCTTGTACCGAATTTATTTCATATTCGCCGCGAAGGAAATCGGTAATGCCCGCAAAAAGTTGGGCATAGGTTTCTTTTTCAAGCAACGTTTGTGCTTGCGTTACATTCAGATTGAGATGGGAGAGAATGAAATCGGCGATACGTTCTGGTTCGCGAATTTGTGCTAAAATCGCCTGAAAGTCGGGGCCAAAAACACGACCATCATTTGATAGATTTTCAACGATCGTTAAAAGATTTTTAAGGTTGCGATCAAGTTCGGCAGGATCACTTTTAAGCGCTGTTTCTGGATCAATTGGAGTGACCACTGCCTGCAGCATTTCTTGATCAGAGACAATATTTTCAATGTGTGCTTTACAAAGTCCCTGGGCAAGAACTTTGATGCCGCCTTCGGGCAGATGCATAATGCGCATGATATTGCTAATGGTGCCCATTTTATAAAGATCCTGTATGCCTATTGGACCTTGATATTCTGATGCCCCCTGTCGAGCCGCAAGTAAAAGTACTTTCTTGTGGCTTTGCAGGGCAAGCTCCACGCCCTTGATGATTTTTTCGTCAAGAATGAGTAACGGTACGACCATGTGCGGAAATACAACAACATCAATTGTCGGAATGATTGGCACAGTTGATGGGATGTCGTTGGTGTGCGCATAGTCATTGTTTTGGTCTGTCATGATATTCACCCTCCCCAAGTTTACACAGATGCGAGTGCGATGTGTGGGCTCCCCTAAATGCCACCCGAGCTGCTCATGTGACGCTGCACCTGCGATTTCCTACATCAATATTAAGGGAACGCACTTGCGTAATGCAAGCTTTATAATCTTGTGTGAATTTACCGCGAAAGAGCGTTAATTTGCCTCTTGAAGGACTCTAATGCCATACTGCAAATCAATAGCGTATGCGAAAGGGATAGAATGGCCCATGAAAAAAACGATATCTTAGCCCTTCATGGCGTATATAAAAACTATGAGCAGGGTGGTGTATTGGTACCGGTTCTCAAGGGTGTTGATGGTACGTTCCATCAAGGCTGCTCATATGCCATTACCGGGGTTTCGGGGAGTGGTAAATCGACGCTTCTTCATGTCTTGGGTGGCTTGGATGTTCCAAGTTCAGGAAGCGTGACCTTTAATGCCAAAAATTTTGATCAGTTCCGCACGTCACATAAAAATAGTTTTCTTAATCTTCATATCGGCTTTGTATTTCAGTTCCACTATCTCATTAGAGAACTGACCGTGCGTGAAAATGTCATGATGCCAGGGCTTATTAAGGGAGAATCGCGTCGTGCGTGTCGCACCAGGGCAGAACAGCTGCTTAAACTTATCGGACTGAGCGAACGTGCTGATTTTTACCCACCCCAACTTTCAGGAGGTGAGCAGCAACGCGTTGCTATTGCGCGTGCATTATTTAATAAACCGTCGTTTTTACTCGCTGACGAGCCTACTGGTAATTTGGATGCTGAAAATGCCCAAATGGTGGTCGACCTCTTTTGTGCCGGCCAAAAAGAATGGAATATGGGAATTGTGATCTGTACCCATGACAGTGCGGTCTACGGACGCATGGAGACCGTATATAGATTATATGAAGGGACGTTGGTAGCCAGAAAAGATTAGTGATATTATTAGTCCGCCTTCATTTTTTACCTTCGTTATATATGGAACAAACATGAATCTTCATTTATCAAAAAAATCGATTCTCAAAAAAACAGCAGTAGTTGGCGGATTAACGTTGTTAAGCCGCATGTTAGGGCTGATACGAGAATTCCTTGTGGTACGCTTTCTGGGCGTAGGCGCCATCTCTGATGCCTTTGTAGCCGCCTTTAGATTCCCTAATTTTTTTCGTCTCATATTTGCTGAAGGCGCTATGAGCGCGTCATTTGTTCCTGCCATGGTTAAAACGGTACGTGACGGGAATCAAGAAGAAGCCAATGGATTGATGACGATTTCATTTTTGTTCTTTGAAAGCATGGTGCTGCTGATTTATCTTTTTGTCTTACTCAAACCTGACGCAGTGCTCCTATTTCTTGCGCCTGGATTCTCGCCCGAACAGATTGCCTATGCACGTCCATTTTTGCGTATTCTTTTTTCATTTCTTTTCTTCGTTTCAAGTAGTGCATTGTTGGCTGGTGCGCTCAATTCGGTAAATCATTTTTTTGTCCCTGCTTTTGGTACACCGCTCTGGAATTTGTTCTATATTGCAACGTTGCTTCTGTGCTTGAGCTATAAACTTCCGGTAACTGCTCTTTGTTACGGCATTATTACTGGAGCATTGGCCATGTTCCTGATGCATCTGGTTGCGTTTTTTAGATGCGGTTTTACGTTTGGTAGCATTACTATCGGTGCGCGCGCAGTCTTTAACGCCGTACTTTCTAAATTTTTACCATGTCTATTTGGGGTAAGTATCGTTGAGCTCAACTTTTTTGCCAGCGGCATTATAGCCTCGTTTCTTCCTACCGGTTCGATCACCTTGCTTAATTACGGTTCCCGTTTTATGAACATTCCGCTTGGCATGTTTGCCGTTGCTTTTTCAAGCGTCATGTTGTCGCATTTTTCACGGTTAGTGCTTTATGCTCCACGACGTCTAAATTTCTATCTTCTTGAAGTTGCCAAATTTGTAACCTGGGTTATCGTTCCGGCCATGCTTTTTATCATGTTTGTTTCACATGATTTATTTCTGTTCTTGTTAGGTGGCAAAGCTACCCCAGAACAAATTGCACAAGGCGGATGGGTACTGGTATTTTATTGCGCTGGATTGTTATTCTTGTGTCTCAATAAAATTATGCTCAGTATGTTTTACGCGCTCAAAGATACGGTGGCAACAACAATAGCTGCTGCACTCTGTGCCGGCTTAAATATTGTTGGTGACTTGTTGAGTCTTAAGTTTTTTGGCGTATATGGCATTGCTACGGCTAATAGTGTTTCTGCTTGTGCAATGACGATAATTCTTTTTATCTTTTTGTATCGCCGCCACCAGCTAAGATTTTATTTTGGCCGCTATGCACAATTTCTTGGACGCTTTGCGTTGCAACTGTTGCTTGGTTGTATGTGCTTTGCGGTACTTCTTTCAACACTTTCTGTTTTATGTAATGTCTTTGGCATGGCCTGTATGTTACGCCATGGATCATGGTTCTTGATACTTACCAGCGCTTTGATGGCAGTAGTTATGTATCTTGCCTACGTAACACGACGACGTTTTGGGATTGATCTGTATTTTCTTAAGAAATAAAGTCGACGGACAGAAAAGCTTGCAAGTTTTTTGAATGAATATGCAAGTTATTAATCCGATATGATTCCCCTTCAAATATTATAAAGGGAATTTTGCGGCCGTACGCATCTTTTTTCCATTCAAACGTGAGCAACGCGGGATTAAAAAAACTTTCAGGATTGATATACGTTCTGGGTTTTGGCGGACCAATCCGTGGGTCGATCCCTCCTAGATATTGGCCAAGTGCGTTGCCATCA
>JAHFBS010000077.1 GCA_023249895.1 bacterium
GGTATTCCATGTACGGCTCTCTCTGCTGATTGGGCGTCACAGCGTATTAAAGGTTTTTCGCTCTGGCACGCAATTTTTTATGCCTTTTTTGGCCGTTGGTTTACCAATAAGCCGCGTACAATTCGTGATACATTTTATTATCCCTCACGCGGCTCAGGAACGCTCTGGGAAAAGGCAGCGCTAGAACTTGAAACATTCCATAAAGCGCGGCTGCTTTTACGTACTGAAGTTGTGTCTGTCGAACATAAAAATAATGAAATTATTGCAGTATGGATGCGTATTGCCACTTCAGCAAAAGGTGCTGCATCATCGCTCAAACATCATAGTGTTGATTATCTTTTATCTTCAATGCCTTTAAGACAGTTTGTGCTTGCTATGGATCCCTTGCCACCTGAATCGGTTGTCAAAGCTGCTCAAATGTTACGTTATCGTGGTCTTATTATTGTCAATGTCATTGTTAACAAAGTTTCTTTATGTCCTGATCATTGGCTTTATGTTCACGACAAAGATGTTGCCATGGTGCGCTTGGATAATATGAATAATTTTTCGGTTCATTTAGTTGATGATGCTGCAACCCATACTACGCTCTGTCTTGAATATTTTGCATGGCATGATGAGCCTATGTGGATGATGTCTGATCAAGATTTACTCAAACGTGGCGCGCAAGAGCTTGAAAAAATCGGCCTTGCGCGAGCATCTGATGTTCTTGATGGCATGATTGTTCGTGTTCCCGAAGCGTATCCTGTGTATGATGAAGGGTATGCATCGCATGTTGCAACGGTGCGTTCATATCTGGCTCAATTCAATAATTTGCATTTGATAGGGCGCAATGCCTTGCATCAATACAATAATATGGATACTGCCATGCTGACGGCATTCCAGGCGGTTGAAAAAGTCTTTGCAGCAGAGCGACACAATACATCGGTATCTGTTCAATCCTCACTATAATAACGGTTAGACCTATGTGCGGATTTGCAGGATTTTATAATCTTGAACGTAATAATGGGTGGGTTAATCAGGAATTGCTTGAACGCATGCAACAACGGTTAGCGCATCGCGGTCCTGATGCAGGGGCAATATGGGCATCAGATGAACATGGTTTGGGCCTTGCTGCACGTCGACTCAAAATTATTGATCTTTCCGATGCAGGTAATCAACCTTTTTATCACCCGATCCATAATATAGTGTTGTGTTATAACGGTGAGATTTATAACTATCGTGCTCTGCGTGTACAACTTGAAGTGCTTGGCTATCAATTTACCTCGACCTCTGATACCGAAGTGATTGTTCATGCATATCATGCATGGGGAATCGCATGTCTTGATCGGTTTGAAGGCATGTTTGCGTTTGCGCTTTTTGATATGGCGCGTAAGAAAAGTTACCTCGTGCGTGATCGTATCGGCGTCAAGCCGCTCTATTTTTCATTGTGCAAAGGCATGCTCAGTTTTGCATCTGAAATCAAAGCGCTTTGGGAATTGCCTTGGCTTGAAAGAAAAATAAATAATCTTGCCTGGTATCACTATCTTACGTTTATGGTTGCGCCGGCGCCGTGGACAATTTTTGAAGGAGTCTACAAACTTCCTGCCGGTTTTTATCTTGCAATTGATGAACAGCGACGTGTATCGTTTCATGAATGGTACAATCCTATCAAACTCTTGAGCGCATCAGAAAAGAAAGAATACGCCGCAGAGTCCTATTGCTTGCAACGTATTAAGCAGATGCTTCTTGATTCGGTTGCCAAACGCATGGTTGCCGATGTTCCTGTCGCCGCATATTTATCGGGTGGACTTGATTCAAGTTTAATTGTTGCGCTTATGTCGCGTGTATCCTCAAAAATATCAACGTTTACGGTTGCATGTGCGGGCGGTGATTATGATGAGCGGTCATGGGCTCGTCGTGTAGCTGCGCTGTATGGAACTGATCATCACGAAATTGTTGTTACCGAGCAGGATGCCTTTGGTTATTATGAACAAATGGTTCAAGCTCTTGATGAACCACTTGCAGATTGTGTATGTATTCCTTTCTATTATGTTTCGCGTCTTGCTCACGAGCATGGTCTTAAAGTTGCGCAAGTTGGAGAGGGGGCTGATGAACTCTTCTTTGGTTATTCTTCATATATGCGGTATGTCAACCTAATGCAACGATGGTATCGAGCTCTTCCTTTCTTCCCAAAAACATTACGATGGGGCGTTGCACGATCGGTTAATCAATTGATGCCGGGACGTCCATTGCGCGTTGAATTTGCCGATAACTGGTATCGTGGACGTATGCCATTTTGGGGTGGGGCGCTTGCGTTTGGAGAACAGCAAAAACGTGAAGTGCAAAAATTTTTCATCCATCAGAATGTTCATGATTCAGTAGTCGAGCAAATATATCCTGGTATGCAACAAGGATTTGATAGTTATGCCATTGTTGATTATCACCGTTTGCGACTTTTGCAGATGGATCCTGAAGCAGATATAGGTAAACAAATGTTATATCTGGAGCTTAAACAACGGCTTCCAGAATTATTGTTGATGCGTGCAGATAAAATGTCCATGGCAACAAGTATTGAAGCGCGTGAGCCTTTTCTTGATCATCATTTGGTTGAATTCATGCTCAATGTTCCGTGGGATATGCGTTGTCGTAAAGGGCAGACAAAATATCTGCTCAAAAAAGTAGCAGAAGAATTTCTTCCCCACGAAATTGTGTATCGCCCAAAAATTGGTTTTGCAGCCCCAACATATCGTTGGATTGAACAGGGCAATTATTTTAAAACGTATTTTCAGCAACTTGAGCGCAGTACGGCGCAGGAACGAAGTTTGTTTGGCGCAATAACTACTCACGATAATAAAAATGTTATGCATCGGGCGGTACAGAATTGGACGTTGCAGCAAATGTGGTCATTTATGCAAACAATGGCAAAGTAATGATTTCTAAAAAGTATCTATTCTGTTTCTTTTCGTTGAGTATGTTTGTAATGTGTTCATGGTTCTTGTACAACCATATTACGTCGTCAGAGCCGCATTGTGACATTGATTCAAAAGCATATCTTGAACGCGGATTATTATGTGCAACAACCGGATGCTTTGTTACTGCAACAAGTCCTGAACAACCATATTATGCTCTTGGATATGCTGGCATCATTGGCGTGCTGTATAAACTATTTTGGCCATCGGTAACCATTATTATCCTTTTTCAATTGTTGCTTGCGCTCCTTTCATGTTTTTTGATGATGCGTTGTGCACGATTACTTTTTGATGATTATGCGCGCTGGGTAGTCCCGCTATTTTTTGCAACCAGTATTGGCTATTTGGTGTTTGTTCAATTTGTTCTAACCGAAATAGTGTTAGCATTTTTTCTGTTGCTTTCTTTCGAGCGGTTGCTGACATGGATGGTGAGTCCACGCAATCTTCCGCTTGCGACAGCGGCGTTTGTTTTAGGAGCTTCAATCATTATCAAACCGGCAGCGTTGTATGTGATCGTATTACTCATTCCACTCATCGCATGCCTTGCCGGAACATTATGGCAACGTGCAGGGCGCGTGATGCTTTTTGCCCTGTGCTTCTATCTTCCTGTTATCGGGTACATGTCGTACAACTATCATGCGTTTGGCAATTTTCGTGTAAGCACGCTTGGCTCGGTTAATCTTTATTATTGGCTTTTCCCCAATGTGCTTGCGCAGCTTCATCACACAACATCGGCTTTTGAACGGAATGAACTTCTTGCATATTCACAGGGCGCGCATGATTTTTCAGCGGTAGAAAAATTTTTCTGGCAAAGTTTACGTGATAATCCAGGAACATTTATCTATGTCTGGTGCAAAAATGTTTTTAAAACATGTGTCGGGCTTTATACAACCAATCTTAAGGTTCTTGTTGCTCCTTCAGTATATGATGGTGGCGTTTCGTTTTTTGCTACATCAGGAAATGTGATAACACGTATTGCCACGTATCTTACTGCCGGAGCGCGTATGCCATGGGTTGTTGCCGTTGGCATTTTTGAAGCACTGTGGTCTATCGTGCGATATTTTTTGATTATCATAGCGCTGGGCGCGTTGGTGCGTCGTAAAGAATGGGCGCTTGTAGCATTATGCGGTGTTTATATTTTTTATTTTTCTTGTATTACCGGGCACGATGGTTGTGCTCGATTCCGTATGATGTTTGAGTTTTTGCTTATTATTCTTGCTTCGGGTGGGGTGAGTGTGATGAAAAAGAATTTTATGCAACGAAAGGTGACGGTATGAAGGATACCTATTGCGTAATTCTTGCGGGTGGTGCTGGTGAGCGTTTGTGGCCACTTAGTTCATATGTGCGTCCTAAGCAACTTATTCCTTTTATTAATGGAACCTCACTTCTTGAACAGACCGTGCAACGTGTTCAGGCAATAGAGAAAAATAAAAATCATCTTATTGTTATGACCAACGCCGATCTTCAAGATCCGGTAAAAAAATTGGTAGGCAAACAAACAACAGTACTTACCGAGCCAATGGGGCGCAACACTGGGCCTGCTATTTTGCTCAGTTGTCTTGAAATTTATAGCAAAAATGAAGACGCTGTTGTTGTCATTGTTCCTTCTGATCACTTCATTCCAGAGACTGAAAAAGTAACATCATTACTTCTTGCAGCAAGTGCATATGCCTCATGTTACGAGCAGATTGTACTTTTGGGTATTAGACCAACAACGCCTGCAACCGGCTATGGCTATGTGCAGTATGCTACCGACCTGACGCCAGGATGGGCATGCTTTCCCATTAGCAAATTTCATGAAAAGCCTGATAAAGAGCAGGCGCAGCAGTATCTTGAGCAAGGCGATATGCTCTGGAATAGCGGCATATTTGTCGGAAGAGCCAAAGTATTTCTTGATCAATTTCAGCAATGGGCTCCTGAGTTGTGGAGTGCGGTAGCAGCGTACCGTGCTCATGAGCTTGCCTATGATCACGTGCCAAGTATTTCAATCGATCATGCAGTACTTGAAA
>JAHFBS010000078.1 GCA_023249895.1 bacterium
AGATAAAGCAACCGGGTTAGCCACCCAGGCTTCCGACTCTGTTTGTGGGTTAGCACAGCAATTAAAATCGCTTGTCCTGCAGACGACACAACAATCGGATAGCAAAGCAACAACAGACGAACAAAAAACTGACGAGTTCGAAGAAATAAAAAAATAAGACTGTTAACATTTTTTTGAAGGAGCCTTTATGAATTTTCTAAATCGCAAAAATATAGTTTCAACAACAATGTGCGCACTTCTTGCTTCTGCAGGACTGCAGGCCATGCAACAAGCTGCGCCAGAAAAGATTCTGTTCACCAATGATAAAGATACTGAATGGCTTGAAAGTTTTTCACTCAAAGATAAAAATGTTAAGAATTTTTTGTATCAATTTTTGCACGATAAAGATGTTCAATCTCTCTTTTTTAAGCTGCCTCGCAACATAGCTTTGCTTGGGCACTGGATCAGAAAGCCTGATCTAAAACAACAATGTCTGGAGTACCGTCAAAGATTGCAGGGTTTAATGCAGCTTGAACAAACACTTATCACTAACATTGCCAGACAATACAATATTGCTGTACTTTCAGTCGGCAGTTGTTATGTGTTTGTATTCAGAGATCTCAAATTTTCTGATAGCAATCGCAATGTACTTATCAAACTCCAGCGCGTGTTATATCCATTGTTACCCGATATCCGCAAAGTAATTGATACGACTGACACATTTGGCGATGTTGTCGCAAGTGCATCAAATTTCCAACTTCTCAGTCGGCTTGTGTACTACCAAAAAGTGCATCAAGTTATTGCAGAACTTGGGCTTACGCATATACGGGTGCCACGAAAGTTCTTATTCCCTCGTCCATTTACCACACTTAATATGGTACAACAAGCTGAAGAGCTTGCTGATATTGAAGCGTTGTTCGATGAAAAGCTTGAGATTGAAGAATATACGCACGATGTTGTTGATAACAACTACATCATTGTTGAAGAATACATTCATAATCCTCGCACTACCGCACAAACCTGGCAAAGCTTTGCAACACTTAATGCAAGCAATTCTGTAGTCGGGCAAGAAATATTTTCTGAGATGGAAATTTTAATTCCTGCTTGTGGTCTTTGGAGCCTTTATAACGAAGCATTCGATCAAAATGGATTTCATGCGCCTAATATCTTTCTTGTCGAAAATGACACTGCTGTGGCATTTATCGATCTTGAAAAGCCCGGATTTGGCGATCCTGATGAACGCGACGTTGCTGATTTTAATGAAGCCCGCCTCTTTCATCCTCGTGGTAATTGGCAGGACCAACTGAACAATATCCGCAATGGGGCACTTGCCGTTCCATCTGCACAATAATAAATAACATCATAAGATCTGAATCAACCTTTTGCTGGGCGCAATGCGCCCAGCTTTTTTTGCGCCCAAACTTTTCTATCTGTAACAACCAAACACTATTTACAAAACAAAAATTCAGCGTGTAAAAATCGTTTGCACATTACGGCCGTGTTACACACTAACTGAAACATTCGACCCCACAAAAACGTCGATTCAGACGTGTTTGACAAATATTCAATCTCATCATAAGATAAACACCGTCATCTTTAATTTTACATTGGACATAATAAATTCATTATGACTATGCAGTTAAAAGACAATATAATTACAGCTAGAAAAGTTACTACGGTCTTTTTTGGCCACATAATGTACGTAAGGTAAAGGGAAATCCATGATTACGAGTCTTGAACAAGCACGCAAAAAAAGCGATGCCGGGTTGGGCAAAATAAGAAACTACGCCGAGGTGGTTGAGCATCTCGACGGGCTTAAAGCAGCCGAATACGGTGAAGCTTCGTTGCGCCGCATGAAGGAACTCGATCAATGTTTGGGCGGTATTACGTCCAAGGTTGATACTATTGTCGTTGGTGGTACCAACGGTAAGAGTTCAGCCGTCCACTTTGCTGCAAAACTTTTACGCGAAGAAGGGTTTAATGTTGGAACACTTTTATCCACACATACCCTCACTTACAATGAACGCATTTCACGCAATTTTGAATCAATTATCAATAAATCATTCACTGATTATGTTAACGATGTAATCAATGCCGCCGAGATTAATAAAATTGCGGCAACAACTCATGAAATTTTGATTTGTGCTGCCCTTGTATATTTTCACGCAGAAAAGACCGATGTCGTTTTTGTTGAGGTCAATTACGGTGGTAAATATGATGCCGCTTCATACCTTACACCAAAAATTGCAGCCGTTACCCGCGTTGCAGAAGATGGCAAAGGCCTTCTTGGACAAGACCTTGATGCCATGGCACTTGAGCTGCTTGAAATTGGTAAAAATGGCACATGGTTTATTTCAGCAGAACAAAGCAAATTGCGTCTTCAAAAAATGAAAGCCTGGTGCGAAGATCGCGGTATGAAATGGGCTATGCCTATTCGTAAGCTGGCATCACTTCCTTATGTTTATGAACAGCTTTATGGTAGAACCGCATCACTTGGTGAACGCATTGCACAAATTTATGTCGAAGATATTAAAGGACGTTTCTCTCCTTTCCTTCGTGGCAATTTGTTAGCCACCCAAAAAGGTCAACGCGGCCGTCCAACGCTTGAAGCAAAACGTCAAGCTGAACTTAATCCTATTAAGACGCTTAAAGGATTCTGGAACGAGCACTTTAACTTGCTCCGTGGACGCTTTGAACTTTTGGACAAAGAAAATCCAACACTCTTGCTCGATAATGCCAACAACCTTGATGCACTCTCTAACCTCTTTTTGGGTATCCGTTTGGTTCATTACCAAAAACCGGTTAAAGGGCTTGCACTTATTATGGGCATGACCAAGGCAACGAATGCTATTGAAGCAATTAAGTTGACTCGTTATCTGCTCAAAAAGGTTCCTGGGCATGTCTTCTTTATTCCACTTGTCGGCAGCGATGTCGCTGTTCATGATGGACAAGACCTCAGTGTCATTGCCAAAGAACTCAACGTCAAAGCCAAAGCATGTGCATCGCTTGCAGAAGCGCTTGAACAGGCCAAAGCTGTTGTTGATGAACGTGATGGCTTGATTGCAATCACCGGTTCAAATGGCGTTGTCAGTGAATATTGGAAAGCTCGCGGAATTAAGAAGTTCTAAGTTTCTCCTTTAACTGAGTCAGCTGCTCTTTAAGATCTGCTAACTGACGCGTAAAATTGCGTGATAGATATTCTTGAAACGCAGGAGTTACCAACGTTGGGCTAGGTGTTTGTTGCGCCTCAGGAGCTACCTCAGGAACAGGCACAGTCGCTTCAGCTTCTGCAACGGGCGCCGTGGCGATAGCAGGAGCTTCTGACATCATCAGTATAGGATCATCAATGTAGAGCTGTTTTTTGGCTCCCGCGATAGTAAAACCTTTGTTATACAAAAGATCTTTAATACGAATGAAGGTCTGAAGGTCTTCCGACGTATAAAAACGTTGTCCACCTTCGGACCTATCTGATTTTATATCAAACTCTTTTTCCCAGAAGCGAATGACAAACTTTTTAACTTTAAGTTCTTCGGCAAGATCTCCAATTCTAAACCGACGTTTGTCCATATGAACTTTTTGCGGCTGCATTACCCTCTCCTTCTTTTTCACATTCAATCATAAGGTGTTTTTGTTGTACCACATTACCCATGTTTATGAAAATAGTTTTGATAATGCCTGCGTGAGATGACCTTATTTAAGTGTCAATTTTCTCCGTAACTTGCGCATAGACCGTCTACCTGCTATAAATTCTAATAGTGAATTTTGAAAACAGGCGCCCTAGTGAGCGGGAGTATTTATGGATCCGCGTAAAATACGCCAGGATTTTCCAATTTTTCAACGCCCTGATAACAAGCAGTTTGTGTATTTGGATAATGCAGCAACAGCACACAAACCGCAGATAGTTATCGAGACAATGAATGATTTTTATCGATCATCATATGCAACCGTTCATCGTGCACTGTATGAACTTGGTGAAATTGCAACCACGCACTATGAAGCATCACGAGATAAAGTTGCATCTTTCATTAATGCTCGTCATCGCGAAGAAATTATCTTCACCAAAGGCACCACCGAAGGACTCAACTTCATCGCCACCGCATGGGCACGTGAACAGCTCAAACCGGGTGATGAAATTTTGGTCACGCACGCCGAACATCATGCCAACTTAATTCCTTGGCAACAGGTCGCAGCACACACGGGCGCTCAACTTGTTTTCATTCCTATCAATCAAAAAACATTTAATCTTGAGACACCCGAGAAATTTTCTAGGGCCATTGTGGGACAAAGGCCAGTTAGAAAAATTTATTACGCAGGCGCATACACAAGGCGCTTACGTAGTACTCGATGCTGCACAATCGGTGGCACATACCAAAGTTGATGTACAAAAATTAGGTGCCGATTTTGTAGCATTTTCTGGCCACAAAATGTTTGGGCCTACCGGCATTGGTGTGCTCTATATCGCTCAGCATCTTCATGACATGATTCGTCCATATCACTTCGGTGGATCAATGATCCGCGAAGTAACCTTCACGTCAGCAACCTGGGCCCCAAGCCCCCAAAAATTTGAAGCCGGCACCCCGCCTATTGCAGAAGTTATCGGACTTGGCGCCGCCGTTGATTACATGCAAAGCACCATTAATTACGATGATCTCAACCTTCATGAAGCGCAACTTTGTCGCGCCCTTATTACCGCATTTGAAAGAATTGATGATGTCACCATCCTTGGTAATAAAGAACGCCTAAAGCAGGATGGACATTTAGTGAGTATTGCGTTTAAAAAAGCACACGCCCACGATATTGCAGCATTGTTGGGCTACAACGGCGTGGCAACACGTGCAGGAAATTTGTGCGCGCAACCTCTCATCAATCATCTTGGTTTTGAATCGGTACTGCGCATTAGTCTTGCAGCGTATAACACGGAACATGATAT
>JAHFBS010000079.1 GCA_023249895.1 bacterium
TTCTCACCCAAGAGTAGGTAGTAACGCCACATAAGCTCGTCCGAGATAGACATCAGTTTCCCGTATGCGCCTTCTGCAGCTTCCCAGAGCCCGACGTAATTGCCATAGCTTTTCGACATGTTGCGTACGCCATCAAGTCCTTCAAGAAGCGGAAGGGTAATAATTACCTGTGGCTCTTGTCCGTAGGTCTCTTGTAAGTGTCGCCCCATAAGTAAATTAAAAGTCTGATCGGTACCGCCAAGCTCAACATCAGCGTGAAGGGCAACTGAATCGTAACCCTGCATGAGCGGATACATCATTTCATGCATACCAATAGGCGTTTTGTCTTTGAGTCGTTGCGCAAAATCTTCGCGCTCTGCTAGTTGCGCAACCGTCACTTTACTGCAGAGATGAATGACATCAGCAAATGAAAGTTTTGCGAGCCATTCGCTGTTATAACAAACTTTGGTTTGTGCAAGATCAAGCACTTTGCCAACCTGGTTGAGATAGGTTTGTGCATTTGCGGCAATTTCTTCGCCGCTGAGTGCTGGTCGTGTTTTGGATCTTCCGGTAGGATCGCCAATGCGCGCGGTATAGTCGCCAATTAAAAATATAATTTTGTGGCCAAGATCTTGGAGTTGGCGGAGCTTGTGAAGAACGACCGCATGTCCAAGATGCAAGTCGGGTGCTGTAGGGTCGGCGCCAAATTTTATGGTGAGTTGCTTTTTTGTTTGAAGTTTTTTTACTAAATCTTCGGAAGGGGTTACTTGAACGGTGCCAGAGGTGATGATTTCAATGGCTTTTTTTATATCCTGTGACATACATCGATCCTGCTAAAAAACGAGGCTTTTAAGTACCAGCTCAGTATACTTAAAAATGCTGAAAAGCATATTTTGGAACTGAGGGGTTAAAAAGAGCACAAGAAGAATGATAAGTGAGTAGCGATACAGCCATGCAACAACGTGGGGAAATCTTTTGATCAAAAAAGCATTAAGAATATGACTTCCATCAAGTGGAGGGATTGGCAAAATGTTAAAAGCTCCCAACATGATGTTGATGTAGGCGCATGCGGTGAAAACTTGGATAAAACTGACGGCGACTGCCGCAGAAAAAAGCGCTGAAGGAAAATGCGCAATTGCTAAAAAACAGAGATAGGCGAGAAAAAAGTTTGAAAAAGGTCCGGCAAGCGCTGCAATAACTGCATACAAACGTGGATACTTAAAATTGCGGTAATCCATGGGCACTGGATTTGCCCAGCCAATACGAAAAATCAAAAGAAATAGCAGCCCAAGAAAATCTACGTGTGCAAGAGGATTAAGCGTCAGACGGCCCTGCCGCTTGGCGGTATCATCACCAAGCCAATAAGCGACAAGAGCGTGTGAACATTCGTGAAATGATACTGCCAGAAGAAAAGCAGGAAGCATAATGGCCACTTTGGCCACAAAACCCAACCAAGCAGAAGTCATGAATCGTCCTTTGGGGTTTGGCGTTTAAAAAAATACACGCAACATTGCTGTTTTCATGGTAAACGCGCATGTTGCTATTACGCCAAAAAAGATATCACTGACCACCGGCATAACAAAGAGAATGAGTAAAATGTAAAGGGAATACTCTTCTAGCCATCCAACGATGTGTTGCCATCTGCGAGGAAGTATGTAGCGAAGTAATCTGCCACCGTCAAAAGGCGGAACGGGAATAAGATCCATGAAGCCAAAAAACAAGGCTGTATAGATAAGAGTGTCAAAAATTTGAATAAAAGTGACAACCATATAAGCAGGAATGCATGGCCGTAATATTAATTTAAGAAGGGCAACCGACATAAATGCCAGCAAGAAATTGGCCAGTGAACCTGAAATTGAGGTTAAAATTCCTCCCAGGCGATGATATTTAAATTGAGAATCATTTATCGGAACCGGAATCGTCCAGCGTATGCCCAAAAGAATAAGAAGCATGAGAAGAATAGCTTGGGGTAGTATTGCAGAAAACAATCCACCAATGACAAAAAAGAGTCCGATGATGATTGTAAGGCCGATAACATCAACGTGGGCAAAGGGGTTGAGGCTCAAGAAACCTTCATCCTGGGCAGATCTATCACCCATAAGTCGAGCGACAAGTGCTTGAATAAAACCGCGCCAGGTAAATAACAAAATAAAAACAGGAAACAAAATGGCAAACAAGTTGAGTGTTGCCAAAAACTGTTGCCCACGCGTCAATTCGACGCCCGGTTTGGTTACCCACGATTCTTGTAAATTCATGATTTTATCGACTCCTTGAACGGCCTTTCGGCCCGAGCTGCTGTTTCCACCCCAATTGCCATACTAATAAATCGTCAGCGACGGCAGAATTAAGCATAAAAGAGATTGTTCTGCAGGTCAAATGAAGGGCTTAAAAGAACGCAGGTCAAATATTCGACATCTGCTTTTTTTTGATTACAATCTGCATGAGAACGGTTCTGATCTGACGTTCCTTTGGATTCTGCCATAACCATAAAGAGGAGAAACTATGGCAAAAACAGAGCACAAAAGCGCGCTAAGCGCTTCAGAAAACAACACATTGTCCGAGCAAGAGAGTGTTACTCAGCCAACGCCTCAAGAAACAACAAGCTTTATTAAAAACCGTTGGTTACTTATGCTCCTTCCTCCCGGAATTTTGACACTTCTGACGTGGTTAATTTACTATCCTTCACTTACCTATCCCTTTCAATTTGATGATATAGCTCATATTGCCAAAAAATTTAGCATTCGTTTTGATGATGCACTTAATCGTTGTTGGACAAGCTCTCGTTGGTTTGGAGATTGGCTCAATGTGCTTAATTTCCATATCGGAAGGTTCGATCCATTCTATTATCGTCTGTGCAATGTGACGATTCATGTGCTTACTGGGCTTTGCATTTTCTATTTGATATATGCAGTGTGCAGTACTTCGCGCAAGCATGCGTTTTTACAGACACATGCAACATTGATTTCTTTTCTGACGAGCGGATTATTCTTGCTTCATCCAGTGCAGACGCAAACCGTTTCTTATGTTATTCAAGCGCGTCTTGAAGGCCTGGCAAGCTTTTTTATTGTTTTTACCATTCTCATGTATGTCAAGGCAATGCAATCGGACTCGTTGCTTAAAAAAATTATACTTTTTGCCTTGATGGCTTTTTCTGCACTCATTTCGTGTGGTACCAAAGAAATTGTAGCGGTATTACCATTTTTACTCCTGCTGACTGATTGGTTTTTTATTGCGCAAGAAGATTGGTCATCATTCAAAAAACGTTTATTGGTGTTTATTGTTCTTGGTATCGGATTTCTATTATGGTTGGCTAAACATATAGCGGGTATGGAAAATGGTCCTGCCATGTTATGGAATGTGCTGACATTTCATATTTCAACGGGCAATAACCGCGGTAATATTTTGACGACGGATGCCTTTGATGTCATCACGCCCTGGATGTTTTTAAGATCTGAATTCAAAGTAATTGCGCATTATCTACTTATCTTCTTATGGCCATTTGGTATTAGCGTTGAATATGATTGGAAGATTGCATCAAGCTTTTGGAGCGCCCAAGTTATTTTCCCTCTTTTGTTTTTAGGCGCCATTTTATTTTTTATTGGACGTTCGATCTGGCAACGTCGCTTTACGGTAATGAGCTTTGGGCTTTTGTGGTTTTTAATTTCGGTTGCGCCACGTTCGAGCATTATTCCATCGGCAGAGTTGGTGTGCGACTATAAAACATATTTGGCCTCCGTTGGTATTCTTTTTATTTTAGCGGTGGGAATTACATACGTTTTTAGTGCCATTTGGGCAGCATTGCGTACGATTCCAACGCGGTATTTGGTCAGAGAAACACAGCTTGCTGTTTTGTCAGGTATTTTACTTTTTATTGGTCTTGGGGCGTACGAACGCAATAAAATTTGGGAATCTGGTGTTGCATTTTGGCAAGACAATGTTGCAAAAGCTCCTAATAAAGCGCGTTCGCATAATAATTTTGGCGTTGCTCTTTCTGAGGCAGGTCGTGTTGATGAGTCAATTGCTGAGTATCATAAGGCAATAGCGCTTGATGCTCATTATGCAGATCCATTGAGCAACCTTTCAGTTGCCTATTCAATGAAAGGTGAAGTGGATAAAGCGATCGATTCGCTCAAGGGCGCTATTCATATCTGTCCAAATTATCCAGAAGCCTACAATAATATGGGAACATTGTTGTTACAAAAGAAGAATTATGCAGATGCTGAGCATGCATTGCAAATTGCCGTGCAACTGCGCCCTTATTATGGTAAAGCCTATTTTAATCTTGCTCGTTTGTATGAAGAAAAAGGTGATTCGCTTAAGTCGTGGGAACATTTAAAGAAAGCAACAGAAGGTGACCTTGATGTTCCTGAGGTCTTTTTCAAGTTGGGGCAAATGAGCCTTAAGGTTCAAAAAAATCAAGAAGCTGTGCGTGCCTTTAGTGAAATTATAAGACGCGGTGTGTCAAACGATCAGGTGTTGTTCAACCTTGCCAATGCCTATTTCTTGTGCGGCAATCATAATCAGGCGCAAGAGATTTATGAACAGTTGGTACACAATAATCCTCTTGATGCGCGTTATTTATATAATTTGGCCGAAACGCTTTTTTCAAAAAATGAATTTGCAAATGCTTATGAGCTTTTCAAAAAAGTTACAACGTTGCCACAGCCAGTTGCGCAAGCATTTTTCAGAACTGCACATTGCCTTGAGCGTATGAATAAACTTAATGAAGCGAAATCATTCCTTGAAGGCGTTGTGACCCTTAATGCTGCAGATGATTTTAAAAAGTTTGCAAACAATGAATTGGCTCGTATCTCCTTGCAACTAAAAATGAATGAGGGCAAAGGAAGTATTAAACTTGGTGATCTTAAAAAAGCCTTTGCATTGGTGGGCAAAAAGCCTGCTGT
>JAHFBS010000080.1 GCA_023249895.1 bacterium
GAAAATGTTAAAACGCTTAAAGTTTTGCCTGACGAAATGCCGGGAGATGATCATCGCGGGCAAGATGTGTTTGTGGTAAGTGTTATCGACAACATTAAAGGTGGCGAACATAAACTTCTGTTCCCCTCAAAGACCGTAATCTGTGGCATTGAAAAGGGTTCAGGCTTTACCAAAGCGTGGCTCTTACGCAAAATTGATGAAGTACATATTACGGGCAAAACGCCTGGCGCAACGCCTCTCTCAGTGGTCAAAACACAAAAAGTAGCGCTTGCAGCTAAAAAAGTTGCAAAGAAGGGCTAAGCTTCTGAAATTTTTTGGGGGGGCAAGATTATAATCTGAAGATTTTTTCACGATACTTTTGCAAGAACGTTTCATCAAGCATCGTAACTGCATTGGTATGTTTATCAGAAAATGAGAATGATATTTTTTGCGGTGCACGTTCGATGTTCAAATTGATGTGAGATGTTGTTGTGTAGTGTGCATCAAGTTCGCGAATGATGGTTGGTAAAAATACAAAAAGTGGGAAAGGCGCGATAGAAATATTATCGCGGCAAATCCAATTGTCCTTGCCATTAAAAAGCCACAGTTCGGTATGTCCCGGTCTTTTATTGCCACAACGCACTTCAATTTGTACAAGATTTTCATGAGCTGCAAACTTTCGTCGTGACCACTCATCGTGCGTAGAAATTAGATCGATCTTTTGTACCTGATCGCCGCGTGAATAAAAGTTATATATTTTTTTAAAGCAGGGCGAGCTGACATATTTTTCGGTCTCGCTTTGTACCGGTGTACCAAGCAGGACCAGTTTGTCGATCTCAAGACCTTTTTTAAATTCGTTTTCAGCGTGCGCTAAGTAAAGCCCCACGTTGCCGCCGTGGCTATGAGCAATGACGACGACCTCAAGGTTTTTGCAATTTGCTTTGAGCCGTTCGATTTCAGGACAGAGGGATTTATACAGTTGATGCGCAGCCTTTCTGCGATGGCGGTTACTTAAACGCCCATCCCACCCAAAGGTATAACAGGTGCATGAAGCGGGAAGCAGGTCCTGATACATTGAGGCGGCAAGACAGGCAGAAGGGGTGATTGCAGGATTGAGTCCGTCTGGCCCTGATGGTTGGTAACGATACGTCGAGACTTTTTTGAGCTTATCCAGATACAACTGGTACCAGGACTTTTGAGCGTTGTTTTTGCGCCAAAAATAGTGATGCATCGCAGAACCAAATGCACTTAGTGATAGTATGGGCAACATGGTACCGTGAATAAAAACCACCATCGTGTGCTTATCTGTTGCAACAGAGGGCTGCTCGACCGGTGATTGTGAAGGAAATCCGCTGGCCGCAAGCGTTATGGCGAAAATGAGATTAAGGCGTTTGTAACGTATATTCATACCTGAAAGTATACCAAGACATTCTCAATTAAAAAAATGCAAAATGACTTAAAAAGAGAGATTTTTTCGACTTTTTAACATTCAAATGGAAAAAAGTCTTGACTTTCTATCATTTGAATGTAAATTAGTCATATGAAGAGAATTCAAAAATCTATAATAATTAAAGATCTTGAGAAAAAGATTGTCCTTCTTGTGGGTCCTCGCCAGGTGGGAAAGACCTGGCTTGCTAAAGATATTGCCCGTGAATTTAGCAAGAGCGTCTATCTTAACTTTGATCAAATTTCAGATAGAGAGATTATTGAGCGCCAAGCATGGTTACCAACGACCGAGCTTTTGATCCTTGATGAACTCCATAAGATGTCTGGCTGGAAGAATTATATTAAAGGGGTTTATGATACCAAGCCAGAATCCATGCGAATTCTTATTACCGGAAGCGCTTGCTTGGATATTTACGATCAATTAGGCGATTCGCTTGCCGGCAGATATTTCAGGCATCGGCTCTTGCCGCTCTCATTATCGGAATTACGCCAAATAAATGAACCGATTGATGTAGAAAAATTGATCGAACGAAGTGGCTTTCCCGAGCCCTATATGGCACAAGATTCTGTTGAGGCTAATAGATGGCGATTGCAATACGTTAATAGCCTTTTAAGTACCGATGTTTTTGAATTTGATCCAGTTTATAACATCAAAGCAATGCAACTAGTTTTCAACTTACTCAGAAATAGAGTGGGAACCCCAATTTCTTATTTATCGTTAGCTGAAGATGTTGCTGTTTCGCCTACAACGGTAAAAAAATATATTCAAATTTTAGAAGCGTTATACGTCATTTTTAGAGTAACTCCTTATGCAAAAAATATTGCACGTAGTTTGCTCAAGGAACCGAAAATTTATTTTTTTGATACTGGGCTTGTGCAAGGAGATGATGGTGCAAAGCTTGAAAATATGGTTGCAGTAAGCCTATTGAAACATGTATATGCCAGAACAGACTATAAAGCAGAAGCGTGTGCTTTGCATTATATAAGAACTAAGGACGGCATCGAGGTTGATTTTGCACTCTCCTGTAATGAAGCGATCGAACAAATTATTGAAGTAAAACTTTCTGATGATGCATTAAGCAAACCATTAGCATATTTTCATGAAAAATATGCCTATCCTGCAGTTCAGTTGGTAAAATTATTGCGTAATGAGCATACGCGCAATGGTATTAATATTTTAAAAGCGGATAATTTCTTGTCACAACTATATATGTAGATATGTAGCGACAAATTCAACATGTTTTTTGATGCCCTGATTGAAAGTGGAGGAAGTTATGAAGCACGATCTTTATATCAAAAATGGCATTACGATTCCTGCACATGAACTTGAAATAACAACAAGCCGAGCGGGCGGCCCGGGCGGGCAACATGTTAATCGAACCGATACACGCGTGACGGTACGTTGGAATGTGGCGAATACGAGCGTGTTAACGCCTGAGCAACAATCGCGCGTGTTGCTCAATTTACAATCGCGTTTGACCACAGAGGGCGATTTGTTGGTAAGTAACAGCGTTTCACGTAGCCAGCAACAAAACAAAGAAGCTGCTTTTGCTCAGTTGGCACAAGAGATAAATAAAGCACTCTATGTTCCAAAATTTCGCATGAAAACGCGTGCTTCGCGGCAAGCCAAAGAAAAACGATTACGCGAGAAATCACACCGCGGTGAAGTCAAAAAAATGCGTAGTTTCAAGTTCTGATGATTTCATTTGGTATAAGGACAGGCTTCTCGCCATAAACAATCTTTTACATCATTTTCTGCGTGGCAAATCGGACATTCTTTTGTAATGATATAGGTATTTTCCAGCGAGCGGTCTCTGGTGCTGATGCAGGTCAAATGAAATATATGCCCGCATGATAAAAGAATGCGTGCATCAAACGTGCCATAACGATGCATTTTCTTGAAACACAGGCAACATTTTTGAGGCGTATGTTTGTAAATTCTATCGAAAAGCGCCATTTGCAGCATGTAAGAGGGAAATTGATTAAAAAGATTTTTTGTTTTAAATGTATGAACCCCGGGCATTGTAAGGAGGGCTGGATTATTGGGGGCTCTTATTTTGTACGTAACCACGTATCCTTCTTTCTCTGCCTTGTCATCTATAGAGGTGTTTATAATAAATTCAAGCGTTGGTAGCTTGTAAACCGCCCGTGTGCTACATGATAGGTAATAGGTTAAAGAAATTTTAGTTGCATGTTGTTGCTCAAGCACCTCTTTGGTGCCATTCATCAAGGTAAAAAAGTAAGAGTTGTCTAAAAGTCTAAGTTCAAAAGGGATGACTAATTCAATCTGAGGTTTTTCTTGCATCGCTTCGTTAGCCTCAGGAGCCATAGCATTAAGCGAAGCGAACAGAGCTGCTATAAGAAAAAAAATAAATTTCATAAAGCTTCCTCCCCCAAAAAAATAAGATCCCTCTTGTAGTCTGATCTATGCGTCTACGCCGTGTCAATGAATGCTATTTGCACGCTTCATAGTGCTGGATTCGCAAAGATCCTGGTAATTATAAACGATAACCGCAATTGTGCGTCTTAACTCAGTAAGCACTGAGATGTATATGATACGGGAAGTGATTTTTGATAAATTGGTTGACGCGCTGTACTACCTACATTCACGTGAAGAAATTCTGCTTGTGCTTGAAGCGTAGTAACCCATCGTGGATCTGGCCTTCTTCTTACATATTCAACAAGTGATGTTCTTCCTCTGCTGACGTTAATCATGGCGCGAAAAACATCAGGCCCAAGCTTGCGTGCATGAATTAAAAAATCTTCAAATATTTCAAGCGAAGCTTCCATAGCGGCGGCATAAAAAGGTGTTATGTGATGGTAAGGAATGTTGACGATGGCAAGAAAAGATTCTTTATCAAGATTGCTTGCCTGTTGAAGAATTTCATGAACCAGTATGGTTCGTTGATTGATTACTGCTGTGTACAGTTTGGTAGCTCCTGATCGCAGAGGAGTGTTTAGCATTTTTACAAAAATATGACGACCTTGTGTTCTGGCCATATCAAGCAAAAGATGCAAGAAGTACACATTCTTGCAATTTAAAAATAAGGGGATTGTTGTTGTAAGAAAGATTTTTTGATCACGAGTTTCTTGCATGTCATCTTTAAGCGAAGCGATTTCTTCAAAGAGTTCAGATAAATCTTCGTCAAGCTCAAGAGTTCCTGGCGCATATATAGTGTCATCTGCAGTGATAAGTGCTTTGTTGCGTAGAAACTTCTTTTGTTGAGCGTCTTCCCAGATTCGTTCTTGCTCGCGAAACTTGTTGAGATTTTTGAGCAATTTGTCGCGAGGTTCTTTATGGAGTTGGGCATGTGCATGAGATGGTAAACAAAATGTTAGGGTGAGAAAAATGATTGTGGTAAATAAATTTGTGCGCATAAACCATACCCCTCATTTTTAAACGTGCTTAGGTATTGTGTAAGACTCCGCCCACGTATCTTAGCTCATAAACAATA
>JAHFBS010000081.1 GCA_023249895.1 bacterium
TGAATTTCCCGGTTTTTTTCCGCTTACGGTCGAATATCGTGAGCGTACTTCTGCAGCCGGTAAAATTCCTGGCGGGTACATCAAACGAGAAGGTAAACTTTCCGATCGTGAAGTTCTTGCTTCTCGTATTATTGATCGTCCTATTCGTCCACTCTTCCCATCAGCTTACTTTTGTGAAGTTCAAATTCTTGCAACGGTATATTCATCTGATGGAAAATACCCAACCAGTATCCTTGGCCTCCTCGGCTCATCTTTAGCACTAACACTGTCCCCTATTCCATTTTTGGGACCAGTTGGTGCTGTTCAAGCCGGCCATATCAATGGTAAATGGGTCTTTAATCCAACATATGAAGAACTCAATCAATCCGATGCTGAAATAACTATTGCGGGAACTAAAGCTGGTATTTGCATGGTTGAAGGCCATTGCAATAATGCATCAGAAAAAGAGCTCACCGATCTATTCTCTGCGGCACACGACATCATCAAAAAACAAGTTGACTGGCAGCTTGAGATTCAAAAAGAACTTAATATCAAAAAAACAGAGATCGTTAACGTTATTGACTGGGATCTTTGGAAAAAACGCTTAACCGATGCTCTTCCAGAAGACTTTGTTGAACAAATTTTTGCTGCAACCAAAGTCGAACGCAGCGAAGGCGTCGACGCTATCAGACAATCGATTATCGACAAATTGGCTGATGTTATCGAGGCTGAAAAAGTTAGCGCTTCAGTCATTAGCTATATCTTTGATTCCATTGTTAAAGAAAAATTGCCTGACTATATCATCAAAAAGCAGACACGTGTCGATGGTAGACACTTTGACGAAATTCGTAAGATTTTTGCTGAAGTATCACCTCTTCCCTGTGTTCACGGCTCAGCAGTATTTCAACGCGGCGAAACACAGGCAATGGCAAGTTTGACACTTGGCACGGGACAAGATGCACAACGCGTCGAAACCTTGCTTGGTGGAGAGCAAGAACGATCATTCATGTTGCATTATAACTTCCCTCCTTTTGCAACGGGCGAAGTTAAGCCTATTCGTGGCGCTAGTCGTCGTGACATCGGACACGGATATTTGGCTGAAAGCACTTTCCTTAATGTTCTTCCTCCCAAAGATACGTTCCCTTATGTTATTCGCTCGGTCGTTGATATTCTTGAATCAAACGGATCATCTTCAATGGCCACCGTATGCGCCACCGCGCTTGCACTTATGGACGCTGGTGTTCCTATCAAGGACGTCGTTGGCGGTATTGCCATGGGGCTTATGCGCGATTCTTCCGGCAAACTTCATATCTTAACCGATATTTTGGGCATGGAAGATGCTTACGGCCTTATGGACTTTAAAGTTGCTGGTACCAAAACGGGTATCATGTCGTTCCAGCTTGATATCAAGGACAAAGTCGGTTTGCCACATGATCTTTTCATTGAAGCACTCGAACGCGCACGCAAAGCACGTTTGCACATTATCGCTGAAATGCAAAAGGCTCTTGAGGCACCACGACCACAGATTTCTGAACTTGCACCACGTGTTTCTATGATCAAAGTTCCAACTGATAAAATTGGTATGATCATTGGACCATCAGGCAAAAACATTCGTGAAATCGTAGCTCAAACTGGCGCTCAAATTGATATTGAAGACGACGGCACGGTCAAGATTTATGCGAAAAGCAAAGAATCTGCCCTTGCAGCTGAATCATGGATCAGAACTATTTCTGGTGATATTGAAATCGGTTCAGTATTTAATGGCATCATTCGACGCATTGCAGAATTTGGCTTGATTGTTGAGCTTGTCGCAGGCAAAGAAGGCATGGTACATATTTCTACCATCTCACGTAACAAACAACGTGATTTGCCACAACTTTACAAAGTTGGCGATAAGTTAACGGTAAAAGTCATGGCTGTTGATCGCGAAACCGGTCGTATTCGTCTCATTGCACCCGATTTAGAAAAACCATAACATGACGTCATTTCGCCGCGCGGACAGCCGCGCGCCCGAACAAATTCGTCCTATTTCCTTCCAATATGATGTATATGGGTACGCTGACGCGTCGATATTATACACCCAGGGCAATACAAAAGTGCTCGTTGGCGTAACCCTTCAAACAAGCGTCCCTCCTTTTCTTAAGGGACAAAAAACCGGTTGGCTTTCTGCTGAATACGCAATGCTTCCAACCGCAACGCAACAACGAACCCAACGTGAATCATCGCAGAGCCAGCGCAACGCGCGCAGCGTTGAAATTTCACGCCTTATTGGCCGTTGTTTGCGTACCACCGTCGACCTTGCAGCCTTAGGCGAACGCAGCATTTCTATTGATTGTGATGTGTTGCAAGCTGATGGGGGAACACGAACCGCTTGTATAACAGCCGCAAGCCTAGCACTTGAGCTAGCCGCACAACGTTGGCATGCTGCTGGAGTAACCTCAGTCAATATCTTTAAAGAACGCATCGCCGCTCTTTCAGTCGGCGTTGTACAAGAAACACCTTTGGCCGATCTTGTTTATTGCGAAGATAGCAACGCAGCGGCCGATTTTAATTTTGTCTTCACAGCTCAAGAAGGCATCGTCGAAATTCAAGGAACTAGTGAAAAAAAACCGGTAAGCAGTGATTGTTTTGATCAACTTAAAGCATATGCCCTTGCCGGGATCCGTGAAATTTTCAGACAACTTTCACAAAAAAATTCTCCCGAAGCCTCTTCGGCGCCACGGCCTCAACGCAACGCTGAAAAATCAAATCCCTTTAGCCTGGGCAATCGCCTCGCCAAAACACTTGAAACTAGACAATAGTCACCCCCCTCGCGTACATCTAGATATGTACATACAGAGGAGGGGGTATGAACTTTTTCGTACATTATTCTTTAATGGTAAGTACACTTATCATAACCTGCGGATGCAGCAAACACACTGAGCACACACCCCCGCCATCTGATCCTCATGTACCTGAAAAAAGATCTTTATACGACAACATGGCCGATTTCTGGTTTTACCGTATTCGTACCGTACAACAGGGTAAATGTTATCGTTCTGGACAACTCTCACCGCAACGACTGCGTGCGTGCATCGAACGTTATGGCATCAAAAGCATTATCAATCTTCGTGGATATCATCCGGAATTGTCATGGTGGCAACATGAGAAAAAAACAACTGATGCTTACAAGGTACACCTTTACAATATTTCAATGAATTCAAAAACACTTCACTCCAAAGAACTTATCACCACACTTCTCACCATTTTTGAAACAGCCCCGCATCCTATTCTGGTACATTGCGCCAGTGGCGTTGACCGCGCCGGCGAGGCCGCCGCAATTTGGCTTTTGGCTCACGAAAACGCCTCTAAAAAAGAAGCATCAAAACAGCTTTCTTATCGATATTTTCACATACCACCATTGTGGGGTGGCGGTACTATGGATTTTTTTATCTCACTCTGGCAAGGCAAAGAATGGGCAAAAAGCGCTTATGATCCTGCACATTACCAAGCAGCGCTTGCTCGCATACATCGCTAAGAACTATCAAAAGAACGCTTTGCTCGCTATAATTTGAGGCAATAATTTTTTTAGCGTACGCTTTCAGCTTGGTGTAAACATGAAAAAAACAATATTCGCACTTTGTCTCTTGTTAGTCAGCTTGGGTGCCTGCTCCAAGAAATCTACCATTTCTGATGTCGCAATTAGAAATGCTCATATTCCTGTATTTTTGGAAATGCCGCGCAACCCGTTGGTATTTGATAACATATCGCCGCTTCTTTCAGAGGCACTGCATCATCATTTTCTTCGTATTGGCTACTGTTTAGTTAATACTTCACACGATGGATACACGCTGCGAGTACGCGCCAAAGCGCTTGAGCCGGTAACAAAACTTGTGTCTCCCGATGTTGTTCTTATGCACACCAAAATTCGCTGCGAATTTGAATGCATATTGCTTGATTATGCACAGCAGGTTGTAGCGCAAAAAACCTTTTCATTCTTCACCTTGATCTCCAAGTCAAAAAATCCTATCCTCAACAGCGACTTTATTGATTTTGAATATCGTCGTTTGTTCCAACGAGCTGCCCCTCAGATTGAGCACTTTTTTAGGCGATATTTAATTGACGCATTTACCAAAGATGATAAACGCCCATGAACTTTCAAGAATTTCTTACCGCCTCATCCACACCAGATTTTTGGCAGCAGTATCGTTCATACTGTTTTGTCGGCACATCGTATCCGCTCCTTTGGTTCTCAAAACTTTTTAACTCACTCAAAGAAAATAATATTTTGCCGATTCCTTATCAGCGGCTTTTTCTTGAAACTACCGAACGAAAAGTAATTGATGCCGCACTTACGCAATCAATTTTAGGAAACTATTCATTTTATTGGTGCGGGGCACTACCGAGTGAACGAGAAACTAAACAAGGCACCGATCTTGCCTCAATGCTCGCCTCCTATGATGGCCCCCATACCGTTGCATTTTTTGTCACCAAACCGCCCAAAAATATCGCATCGCACGCCTTAGTCATTACCCTTCCCCAAGAGCTTACACCCGAACAAATTATGCATCTTGGCCAAACAAATCTTTTGCCCGATGACCAGGTTAAAAAAAATTTCCTCAAAAACATGGTGCAAAAGAATGTGCGTCTTGATGTCGAAACATGCTCGCTCCTTCTCAGTCATCTTGAACTTATTCCAAACGCAGAACTTGCAACTGCCAGCAATTTTTTGGAAACACTCACAGGATCAGCACCATCATTATCTCATCTAACTGAACAATTTTTTGCCAAGAACGCAGCTCAATTTTTCCATTTATGGAGCAAACTGCATCATGCATACCCTGATATTTTTTGGATCTTTTTTTGGGCC
>JAHFBS010000082.1 GCA_023249895.1 bacterium
CAATGACCGCCAGAGATTTTTTGCACAGATTTTTAATAACGGTAGCACCACAAGACTCGACCAGATGAACGCGCGATGTTGCATGTGCTTGATAGTACATCGGAAGCACTGCTGCAACAGCACCTACATAATCGTAACCGATGTTTTTTGCATGCTCGACCATAGCAGAAAACCACTGATCAGTTGCTCGCGGCGCAAGTGGCTCAAGAATGGTGTTATCAATATCAAGGACTACCAGCGTTTTTTTGTCAGTTTTATTCAGAACATCTTTGAGCGTTTTAGTTTCAATAATTTCAGCACATAACACCTGAGAAACAAAAAGTACAACACCACACATAACGTTGCGTAACATCATAAAAAAACCTCTCATCATAAACAGACAATTACTTTAAAATTGGGGACAAAGTATACGAGAAAAATATTTTTTGGATAGACTAAAAAATTGTCATATATAAAAGGAGAATGTCATGCAGCATTTATTATCTATAGCACTCGTATTGTGGTCCTGTTTCTTTTCTGGTTGCAGCAAGTCTCAAGAAAATGCACAGCCGCCAGCGCCCATTGTCCACTCTGCCCATCTTTCAACAGGATGGTATGAAACGAACGCAACACAATTACAACGTGAAATCGATACCTATTTTGATCAAGCTCAGCGTTATTTTCCTACCCATCTTTCAAGCATCCCTCGCGCATTAATTGTTCCTCATGCAGGACATCGTTACTCAGGATTATGCGCCGCAACTGCTTATCAAACCTTGCTCGATGCCACAAGGCAACCGAATACTACGATCAAACGCGTTATAATCATGGCCCCAACCCATACCACCTTTTATAATGGCATTGCGCTCCCTGACTATACCGTCTATCGCATGCCCAACGGCGATATTCCTCTTGATACCCAAGCGATAAAAAAGCTTGGAAAGAAAGACAAGGCTTTTGGCGTTTTCCCTCAAGCTCATGAAACAGAACATGCTCTTGAAATTCAACTGCCCTTTTTGCAGCGAACCATTGCATCATTCCAGCTTATTCCGCTTATCGTCGGACGTCTTTCGGATGAACAAATATTTTGTGCTGCCGAAGCGCTCAAAAAATTACTCACGCCCGATTCACTTTTGGTCATTAGCAGCGATTTTACCCATCATGGACCTTCGTACGAATACAATGTTTTTGATAAAAACATTAATACGAATCTACGGCATCTTGATACGATGGCTATTCAAGCGCTTACCACGCCATCATTTGAATCATTTGTAACCATGCTTCATCAAACATCGGCAACTATTTGTGGCCAGGACCCGCTCAAAATTCTTTTGGCACTTCTTGAAACTGATGCATTGGGCGACATGCAAGCGCATCTTACCTGTTATTACAATTCTGCACAGCTCGCTTGGGCGCAGAAGGACACCTACAATCCACTGAAACTTTTTGATAATCCACCCGATAAAGAAACGCAATCAAGCGTCAGTTACGTCGGCATGGCCTATGCCGCGCCATCATCATCACCGCAGGATGTTCTTACAGGGTACGAGCAACAGGCGCTTCTCCGCCTTGCCCGCACCATCATTGAACGTGCATTTGAAGGAACGGACAAAGAAATTGAACTACCCCTGATAAGTCCAGGACTTTTGTCTACATCGGGGGCATTTGTAACGCTTACTACCAAGAAAGGCGAATTACGCGGATGCATAGGACGCATCATCACTGACAAACCTCTGTACAGCACCGTGGCTAGCATGGCACAAGCGGCAGCATTTAATGACACGCGATTTGAAGCATTGCGCAAAGAAGAACTCGACAACATCGTTATCGACATCACCCTCCTCACCCCACCCCAGAAAGTAGCCAGTGCCTATGATATTATGGTCGGTCAACATGGCGTCATTCTGAATAAGCGTGGAGAATCAGGAAATGTCATAGCTTCTGCCGTCTTTCTTCCCCAAGTCGCACGTGAGTGGCATTGGGATCGCACGACAATGCTTGAGCAGCTCAGCCTAAAGGCTGGACTCGATCGAGATGCATGGAAGACTAATTGCGACTTTGAAGTATTCGAGGGCTTTGAGTTTAAAGAAGCTCATTCTTGATTTTTACTGATAACGCTCTTTCGCATTCGTTCAATCCGGTTATCAACCGACGGATGCAACGCAAAAATCTGAGCTCGTTTGAACTTCTTGTAGCACCAGGCAAGAGTTTGTGCCGTATATCCTGATAAGTTGTCAAAAGGACTCGTGATACCATCACGTATTGTGGTGGTCATTGTGGTAAGCATGTTTTTTATATCATCAGCATCAACATCAGTAACAATGTTACCAGCTTTTTTATCAGCAAAATATTCAAATTTTCGATGCAAAATTATGCTTGTTATGCCATTGACAATGAGCAACAATACGCTGGCAACAAAAAAATAACGACTATCGTTCCATACTTGTGGTCGAACTAATGAACCAATAGCAACGCCTATGCTTCCGCCAAGCGCGAAGTTAAAGAGGAGCCGACGTATAAAAAATGCTCGTCCATAAAGATTGAACTTTGTATCACAAAAATGACCAAGTTCGTGCGCGATAATCCATCGAAAGAGGTTATAAGATTTCTGCCCATTTTCCGGTGATTGATTGAGTAAGTATTCTCTTAAAAAATCGGCGCCCATATGAAGTTGTTTGGAGCCATCAGTCATCAAAATTGCACTCGATTGATGGCGCTGTATTCCCTGGAAATCTATAAACAGGTAAGGAATAGAACAACCGAGTTTGGCGCAAAGCTCACCCGTTGTTGCATAAAGCGTATTGAAGAGGGTTGGATAGGTTAAATTCCATCCATGAACAGGATTCTTTTCAAGTTCGTTAAGTTCTCGTGCCATAGTATCAATCAGACACTGATCAAGCACTTCAAAATTAGTGAGAGCGGTGATTGGATTTGTCTTTTCAGTTGTTGTAATCATAGAAATTCTTTCGAAGAGCAGCTTTTGTATACTACTGAGCTTGAAACGTAGCTATGTTAGGTGCTTTTGATTGTTTTGCAAAAAGGCTGCTGATTTACAAGATAATCTGATGATCGCGGTGGAAATATCATAGTTCCAAGGGAGTTTTCTTGATTTTGAGCGCTCAGGTGTGCCAAGCTAATATTTGTTGGGGCGTCAAAAAATCAAGGATTTCAAAGGAGCAAAAATGCTACGCACATTACGCATCATAAGCTTTGTACTTGGCATACTACAGGTATTGGATCTATCACTGTTTTGCGCAAACCCAGATGCAACAGATATAGCCATTTATGGGTTGACCGAAGAAGGCAAAATTTATTACCGCAAGGGAAGTGATTGGGCTCTTCTTGATGGCAACACTCGCTGGGCCCATATTGCCGCAGGACCAAACGGGCAGCTTTATGGCATAACCCACGTAATCTATAAATCCGAAGAAGATAACAAAGATAACAATTATCCAACACCCGCCGATATCGAAAAATGGCCAACGTTGCTTGACGGTGGCGATGTGTCGGTAAGAACAGGCGTTACTGCAGAAAACCCTATGGGTAGCGGCTGGGTACAAATACCATCACGCAGACTTACTTACGGAAGGCTTGACCACTTCATTGGTATAGCCGCCGGAAAAGACAAAATCATTGGCTGCACCGCTCCAAAATATCGGGATATTCTTATACGCTCTA
Source organism: bacterium (assembly GCA_023249895.1). Lineage (GTDB taxonomy): Bacteria > Babelota > Babeliae > Babelales > RVW-14 > UASB124. Next base: position 3,658 of record JAHFBS010000082.1, read on the forward strand.
ATCCATTACGTGGCGATGTACATGCAAACGCAGCGTCTCCATGGCAAGAGACCAAAGGAACGGCTTATGACGTTGCGATGGATCCTGTAAACGGCACCATGTTTATCATCGATGATTGGCAACGATACTCAGGAGGAAATACCTATAGTTCTGTCATAGGACATATCTACAAACGAAATGCTTCAGATACAAGCGGATGGGATAACATATCGCCCTGGTGCATTGGATCTATAAGCAAAGACAATATGAATAGCAGTGATCAATATGTTGGCGAAGAGGGATGGGGCAAAACGCTTCACGTCTGCGCCACACGATCCAATATCATACAAATAGCTGCTGGAAATAACACCCTCTTTTGTGTTGGCAAAGATGGGGCACTTTTTGCAAACACAAACCCCAACGATGACAACTATACCGCACTCGATCCTGCACCCATCAGACTTCCAGCTCTCTACACCATGACAAGCCAATCACGCCCATTTATTGCAGCCGGCGTAAAAAGCAATGGTGCTAATGAAGTGTGGTTAGTACAACGACAAACGATTCAGTATGTACAGCAAAATCAGCTTTATCACGAAGCTGAAACAACACAGACAGCATCACAAGGTTTTGTAGCAGGAAGAACGCTTGAGACAGCTTCATTTATCTTTCGTAGACAAGGTACCGAACTGGGAAACCAAACAGGATTTGGCTGGGAACAGGTATATAGCTCACTTGATGCAAAACCAGATCAAAAATTTGTTTTTAAAGAAATTGCAGTCGGTTCGCTCAAAACGCCATAAAGGAAACAGGGTTTTCGTAGTATTCGTTTGATAGCTTGCAAAAATCTGATTTTTTATGGATTGACTGGATCAACAATCTTGTCTTTCCATGCACATTGTTGACACAGCGGACAATGAACAGATTTTTCATTACTCACTTTGAGCATAAATGAGCGCACTTTATTCGAATCTTTCTCATTAAGAAGCTTTTTAAATTCGATTATCTCAAGAATGGCATCTGGTCCACAAGCAACAAGCGAACCACCAAATTCTGCGCATGATAAGGTATATCCGCAGTTATTTGAGCACTGCAGACAAGCTTTAGCAATTTCTTGTGGGTCTATGGCAACAAGAAGCGGCAGTATTGCCATAGTTTCGGCCAATAAAAA
>JAHFBS010000083.1:0-2406 GCA_023249895.1 bacterium
TTTTTAATGCCATAAACGAAAGGGCTGTATGAATCAAGAAGATAATAATCTACACACCATCGAGCACGCGATGACGAGCAAATATTTACTAAAAACCATGTAAGTTTTGGAGCTTAATCATGAAACTATTTCCTTTAGCGCACCCCTATACATCGATTTTGGATAAATGTGAAACCGAGCGAGCCATTGTATGTATTAAAAACTTTTTTCAAGATACATTTGCCCACAAACTCAATCTTATGCGCGTTACGGCGCCTCTTTTTATTCGTCCCGGTACCGGCATCAATGATGATCTGAATGGTACGGAACGTCCGGTAACTTTTCCCGTTAAAGATGATAAGCAAACTCAAGCAGTTATTGTTCACTCGCTTGCAAAATGGAAGCGTATTGCGCTCGCTACCTATGGCTGCAAACGCGGAGAGGGAATTTATACCGATATGAAAGCGATTCGTGCTGATGAAGAGCTTGATAATACGCATTCGTTGTATGTTGATCAGTGGGATTGGGAGATGGCTATTGCGCCTGAAGACAGAACGCTTGAATATCTTAAAATGATTGTTGAACAGATTTATCAGGCAATGTGTGCAACTGAAGAGGCGCTGATTGTGCAGTATCCACAGCTTAAGGCTTTGCTTCCTCCAGCTATCCATTTTGTACATACCGAAGAGCTTGAAACAATGTATCCGTTGCTTACACCCAAAGAACGTGAGCGTGCAATCTGCAAAAAATACGGAGCAGTGTTTTTGATAGGTATTGGTGGTGAACTGCAGGATGGCCGCGCTCATGATGGTCGTGCGCCTGATTATGATGATTGGTCAACGCCAACTATTGAGGGTTTTAAGGGTCTCAACGGTGATATTTTAGTATGGAACCCCATGCTTGATGATGCATATGAGCTTTCATCAATGGGTATTCGTGTTGATAAAACAGCGCTTATTCATCAACTTGTAGCGCAAGGCAAGCAAGATCGTCGTGAGTTGATGTTTCACTCAATGGTGCTCAATAGCAAAATTCCACTTTCTATTGGTGGCGGTATTGGGCAATCGCGGTTGTGCATGCTGTTGCTTGGCAAGGCGCATATTGGCGAGGTGCAGGCGAGTTTGTGGCCAGAGACGATGATTACGCAATGCGCGGAGAAGAATATTTATTTGTTGTAAATTTCTCTTCTTGCGCTCAGGAGCGGGCGTATGATAAGGTCAATTCATTACAACCTATTCAACAAAGGGGGAGTTTGTATGATGGTGCGACGTATTGTTGTGATGCTTGGCTTTACAGCTTTTGTGGCGAATAGCGCATATTCGATGTGCGCTATTGCCCAAGCGTGTCTTGTTTCTTGTTGCGCTACGTGTTGCGCGCAATTTATTGCCAACCTGAGCACCTCGCTTGTCCAGTCGACATGGAAACAGGATGAACGAGGGGTGCGTAGAGCATTGAATCGCGGGGCCGATCCCAATTATTTTGACGACGAGACAGGATATACGCCGCTGGCAATAGCGTGCGAAAAGGGTAACGTCCAAATTATACAAATTCTTGTGCACCGTGGGGCACATGTAAACTTTGTTATTCCTGCTCCTGAGCAACCATCGCGTCCTTTAAGTGATGAATCTGGTGCGCCACTGGCGCTGAGGTCCTACCAACAAAAATGGGCTGGATATACGCCGCTTCAGATTGCGGCTGCCATGGGAAATCTTGCTTGTATGAAAGAGCTTATAGAACTAGGCGCTGATGCAGCTGTTACGACTCCTGATGGAAAAACGATCAAAAATTTGTATGAGGAATCTCAACGGGGGACGAACTTTGAGACCCTTGAGCAAAGACTGTAAGAACAAAGAATTGCTTTTGTTACGTCTAAAGCTGGAAAAGGGGAGACGGCTGCACTATGTGCACGAAAAATGGGGCATGGAGTGTTAGCTGAAATGTTGGAGAAATATGATACTGGGTGGGGTTGTAGTTTGCAGTAGTGTAATCTCTAAAGAATCGTCCCCGACGGAGTAGGCGACGAGGACATTTTTTAAAGAATTTATTCAGAAAGAGGGACGCTTTTGCACCGCTTAATTGTTGGTACTTTTTAAAGGGAGCATCATAGACGCATTAACGCCTTCGGCAAGTGGGCGAACGCCATTCCACTTTCTGATAGCTTCCCACATAATTAAATTTTGAGTTATTGATTTTGAAACAATTTCATTAGACTTAGCTTCACTTTCTGCTCTAATAATGTTTGACCGAGCTTCGCCTTCTGCAGCCGCAATTTTTTTTGCCGCTTCTGCTTTTGCTTGTCTAAGCTCATTTTCTGCTTGGATAGCTTTTTGAATGGCTTGTGTTTTTTCAGTAATTGCATGTGCTATAGCTTCTGGCATGTGAATGCGGCCGATGATGCCAAATTGCTCAATATGAATACCATATTTT
>JAHFBS010000083.1:2416-4780 GCA_023249895.1 bacterium
AATATCTTCATTAATTTTATTCTTCACCTTTTGAAGAAATTCATCTTTTTTTACACCATTAATATCATCAAATGTATATTGGATGCCTAATGCGGTAAAAGCATCACGTGCTACATTTCGCAGATAACCATGGGTAAATACCTCAAGATTGTCAGATCTGAATGTTATGTAGAACATAGGAACAGATTCGCGCAATATGGTGTATGACAAGTTAATATCGGCGCCAATCGAAACTTGATCACTTGTATTCCAGGTAATTGATTCATCACCTTGTCTATTGTCATGCGACCATGTTGCTGTTTGCATAAATACGGGATATTCAAAAACTTGTGACAATAATGGACAGTACAGTTGCCAACCGGTTTTGAGGGGCAAATCTTGTGGCCCTCGTGGTACACCAATCAAATTAATTTTAATGCCAACAAACCCTGGTTCAATACGAACAATGCGTACAAATAATAATAAACTGATTACAAAAAGTGCTGCGCCGACTAAAAGTTTAAATTTAGTTTTCATGGTTCATTTCCTTTAGGATTGTGTGCTTCGAACGCTTTTAAAAAAATCATTTTTACATAATGGCAAAGTCGTATCTTTTTCTTGTACGAGTCCGTACATTGCCTTCTCTTGTTTTTCAACATAAGCCCATGCGCGGTCGCCGTAACTGAAGTGCCACCATTCGTATCCATAATTAACAAGTCCGGCTTTTGCGGCTGCTTCCAGAAGCATTAATCTGTTTTTTCTTTGCTCGTCAGTAATGTTAGCGGCAAGTGTTTGCGTTTGATCATTAGGACCAAAAATTACACCAAATTTACCCAGATCTAAAAGCGCTGTTGAACCATCTTGATTGATATAAAATAGCATGAAATCAATTGCTGCACCGGTGCAGTGGACGGGAATGTTATCAATATAGGGTGATACAAATTTGCAGGTCTCATTATAGATTGCATCAAGGTTTTTATCCGCAGATTGTTGGACCAACTCTTTAAACTTTTTTTCAAAATATTCTTTTTGTTTCCAGAGCGGTCTATAGCCTTCAAAAACTGCAAGCCCGACGTTATCAGGCAAATATGAAAGTAAGCGTAGCAACCGTTCGTAAAGTCCTTTGCGAACCTTGCCAAAGTCACTATGACCAGCATTATAGCGAGCGTCGAAGTTTATAAGTGGGACAATGCGCTGATTTCTTATTGCAATGAGATCGACAAGCTGTTCCCCACATTCTTCAATTTTTATTTGTGTGATGCAGGGAGCGACAATTGGCATTGATAAAATTTTGTAAGAAGAATCATTTGCAGGAAGTGCATACACGTTTGAATCTACTTTGCAAGAAACCAAAATCATGCTCAACAAAAATTTAGATATACGTATGTTCATAAAAACCTTATGACTGTTATGTTCATGGGGTATTTAATTCATCAAATGAAACATTTAATACATTTTGTTGTTGCCACCCGCGATAATCAAAATGCCACCATTCAGTTGGTTGTGCTTCGAAATTATATTTTTCCATGACAAGTTCTAAAAGTTTGCAGTTCGTACGGATAATATCCGAAGACATTGCAGCATAGTTGCGATGTGCTTTTTCTGAGAAATCATCATAGTCCGATGGCATTTCAAGGTCTTGTCCTGTTTTCAGGTTAACGAGCGTAAGATCAATGGCAGTGCCGCGACTGTGACGAGACCCGGCTTCCGGATTGGCGACATAAAGGGCTCGTTCTGTTTCATCGGGGAAACGATCACTGAGTATATTCCAGAGCGTTTTTTGTGCTTCAAGAGGGCGATACCCATCAAATACTTTTATGCCTAAGCCAAGAGGCGCAAGTTCTCTTGAAACTGCTATCAAGCATTCGGCTACTTTTTTGTGCACATAACAACGAGCATGCGGATAAACAATTTTTCCCGTGAAATTGTGCGGTGTTGCGTAGCGAATATCAAGAGTGATGTTTGGATTGAGGGCGGTGAGTTCGACGAGCTGGTTTCTGTCTGAGTTCATATGATGTTTTTAGAATGACCTGCAATACGAAGCTTTAGCGAAGAAACGTCCCCTCGTAGATGCATTCAGGAATGGTGAAGCTCATTCTACCGTAAGTTTAACGATGTTCAAAGTGTTTTACGCGAATATGGGTTGGCCTGCGCAGGAGCCATGCGCTTGCACCAATGCGCGTGGCTCCTGCAATGAATTTTTGAAACCTTAATGCGTTGACTGTGTTGCTGTTGCTGCTTTGTATGCCTTGTACCTGTTCTTAATTGTCTCATCTTCACAATTTTCTAAATCGACTGCAACAATGTTCGGCGTTAAATGGCTACCCTGGATTTTTTCCAACGCTGTTTGGGTAATGTGTCCCTGGATTGTTATGGTTTCATGCG
>JAHFBS010000084.1 GCA_023249895.1 bacterium
GTTCGTAAAGTTTGCGAAGTACGGGAAAAATGTTTTCTGGTACGTCTTCTTTAAGATACACAAAATCTTTTTTTGATCCTGGCACAAATGATTGAGGAAATTCCCCGTGATTGACGCGGTGTGCATTAACAATGATAAGACTATTTTGTGCCTGACGGAAAATTTGAGTGAGGCGTACCGTTGCAACCTTGCCCGAATCGATCATGTCTTTGAGTACATTACCGGCACCGACTGAAGGAAGTTGATCAATGTCGCCAATAAGCACAAGCGTTGCATTCCAGGGTAATGCTTTCATAATGGCATGCATGAGAAAAACGTCGATCATTGATGCTTCATCAACGATAAGATAATCGAGTTCAAGCGCATTATTTTCATTGCGCGCAAAGGTCATTGCTCCTGGCGTAAATTCAAGAAGGCGGTGGAGCGTTTCAGTGCTTTTACCGGTACTTTCAAACAACCGTTTTGCAGCACGGCCCGTCGGCGCAGCGAGTTTGAAACGCACATGATTTGCCTCAAGTGTGTGAATAAGCCGTTTAACAAGCGTTGTCTTTCCGGTGCCGGGGCCGCCGGTGATAATGGTTGCTTTGTTTTGTAAACAGCTCAAAATGCCACGTTGTTGATCTTCATTAAGTTCAATGCCGCGTTCATCAGTAACGCGAATGGTACGATAAACTGCATCGATATCAAACTTTTTTGTCATCGACGTATGTTGTAACAAACGTAAAATTTTTTGCGCAATACCACGTTCCGAATAATAGAATTGGGGAAGCGATAAATAATGTTTATCGCTGTGCGAGATAAGTTTTACTTTGTCTTCCTGGTAAAGTGAGGTGAGCGCACTTTTGAGCAATTCCTGATGCCCTTGCGTATCAGCAAGTTCCAAAATTTCTATAGCAGTTTCTTTAAGTTTGGGGACTTCAACATAAAGATGACCTCCTTCAGTTGCTTGCGTAATGGCATATAAAATGCCCGCTTTTATACGATCTTGAGCGTGCCGCTCAAGACCCAACTTAAGCGCAATTTGATCCGCGATCTTAAATCCAATACCCCAAATATCATCAACAAGCCGATAAGGATTTTCTTGAATTTTTTCGACCGATTGATTGCCGTAGGCTTTGAAGATCTTAGTTGCATATGCTGGGGAAACATCTTTGCCGCGCAAAAAAACCATAACACGCGAAACTTCTTTTTGATCTTGCCAAGCGGTGATAATGGATTCAACACGTTTGGGGCCAACTCCAGCAATGCGCATCAAGCGCTGAGGATCTTTGTCGATGACTTCAAGCGTCTTTTCGCCAAAGGCAGCGACTAATTTTTCGGCAAATTTGGGGCCGATTCCTTTGATGAGCCCCGATGCCAGATATTTTTGAATGCCGAGTGTTGATGAGGGAAGAGTGGTGATGCATTCGTGCGCCTCAAGCTGGCGACCGAATTTAGGATGAAACGACCACGTACCGCGTACGGTAATTTCGGTTCCTTGATGAAGGTTGCCGAGTGTGCCGCGTACCGTGATCGTTTCACGCGCATTTAATTTAAGAATAAAAACAAGAAAGCCGCTTTCTTCACTTTTAAAAACGATATGATCTATCGTTCCTGAGAGTTCAGTAGCGGCTTCCATAGATTATTTTGATTTTTTAATAAATTGTGCACGAACTTTAAGATACTCGTTGCGTGCTTCGGGTGAAAGACTTTCGGTCAAGTCAGCAAAAAAGACAATAAATTCATTGCAGAGATTTTCAAGCGCCTCTTTGGTTTGGACGCGATGTTCAAAGTAATTGTCTTTCTCTTCTGCTTTAGCCCCGATGAATCCCATAAGTACGCTTTGTTGCTTGAGAGCTTCGCGCTCTTTGCCTTGGAGATTGCTCAACAAGCTTTCTTCAAGTAGAGGCTCGATCATTGATTTGAATGTGTGAATTAATTTAAAGAACTGTTTGAGTGACGCCAAAATTGAACGGACTTTTTCAGCAACAACAGCTTTGTCTTCTTTCATAGATGGTATTTCTTTGAGCGTTTTGTAAGCGGTGTTGCAAGCAAATTCGGTGCGTACGGTGCAGGTCGGATTTTCGTAAAGCGCCTGATTCATGACCGTCATGATAGTATCAAGAAGTTTTTTGGGTGGACGAGGTACAAATTTTGCGACGGCGCCTGGTATTTGATTATTGGCGACAATTGTTTCATTGGTGCCTGCAAAGGCTTGTGCCATAACGATTGAACTGATTCCGACGATGTATACAAATTTCATGTCTTATCCTTTAGAAAGATGAGGCAACTTTGATATAAAAGGTCCAATCTTCACCGATGTTTCGGCTTCCAACCGTGATGTCTCCTCCTACCCCGACACCGAAATCACTTTTTGGCTTAGGGTTGTGGTATAAAATTTCACTAAATATTTTGTGTTGATAAACACTAGGTACTTCAGTGTCTTCTACACGCAACTCTTGTATCCTGACCTCAGAACTTTGAATACTTTTGATCCTTTCCGATTGTTGTGAATAGAAGTCGTAGCCAAGCGCAAAACGCACACGTTTAGTAATATCTGCATTTGCAGCGGTAACAAAATTAAGTATCCCTCCGGGATAGACCTTTGATTTAAATGAAGAAGGGAAAACGTATTGACGAATGTATTTGTTGAGCGTGTTTTCATTGGGTGGAACAAATCGTGGATCAATATCTGCAGGTGTTAAGGTTTTTCTAAACATAAAGATGCGATCTTCATCGTCCGGGAAAAGAACATCGTAGGAAAGATGGTTCCACCATTGGATAAGATCGTGAAAAATCCCCAATTTTGCTTCTATGTAGCAGCCAAACCCAAAGTGTCCGTTGCCAAGGTGTGGATCAAGCAGATAATCGCGAACGCCTTTTACTGAATTACTTAACATGAGTTTAAGATCTTCTTCGTTGGTAAAAGCTGCTTTTGCAAGTCCAATTTGAATATTGGGACTGTATGAAAATCTACTTGTTGGAAGAATCGTTTCAAGGCCGACATCAATTTGTGCGCTTGGTGCGTTAAGTGTATTAAGACCTATTTTGACGCGCGTATCACCTAAGCCAAAACGGAGGCGGTACCCCTCGCTTTGATTGAAATCCCCAACTCCAAACTTTTGACGGAGAAGATCGGTAAGAATCTGACGGTCCGCTACGCTAAGCCATAAATTACGAACTGCAAGTTGAAACGAAGAATGTATTTGAAATGAAAAAGGACCGCGATTGAGGCCGAACTGCGCGAGCATGCCTGAACGATATTCTTGAAGTGTAATTTTTTTGAAAAATGGGACAAATTCTTTAATTTCATCTGCTGTGGTTGTCGAAGATATGAAGCTTGCAACAACATCAAAAATATTGCTCTCCGGATACAAAAGACTTTCAATGCTGAAAAGATCATTGGTCGTGAGCTTAAGGTTATTGGTCATGTTGAAAAGAAAATTGAGCGCAAATCCGCCGTATTCGATGGCACTAATTTTGTAGGGAATGAGATACAGAATATCGCGACCTGCTGGATGCGTGGTACTTTTCCAAAGAGGTTCTTTGATCAACGTAAGCCCGGTTGCCATGGTATCAGCTGATATAGGATTACGGAATGGATGCGTGTTGTCATAGGCATTAAGCTTATCCATATCGATATCATCGATAGTAAGCTCTTCAACAGGTGCTTGATTAAGCGCGCACAGTGGCGTAGACAAAAAAACTAAAAAAAAGACACTAACTATTCTTCGATGCATGATCGAACAGTTCATATAATAATCTCAGTGATAATGGTTAAACTTTGTCCCCGGCTGATTCCGCCTTTCCCCAGGTTGCCGGATAATAAACCAATGTTGCGTATATTTTGTAGAGGCTTGAAACATAAAATAAAAGTGCTGGGTCTGTCAATGTTTTCATTTTTTAAATTCAAGTTGGACATTTTAATTGATGGCCAATTACCTGCTTGCAATTTCTTCTACCTGATAAAAAGAGATAAGTTTTTGTTTTTTTTCTTGATCCAGGAGCAACAGATCGCCATTGGGAAGTACTTGTTGCGCCTTCCCCGTGATTACTATTCCATCGTGATTATGAATATGAAGTGTGGTTCCTAAATATGATTGTTCGGCACGCCATTGCTTGTAAATGTCTGCAAAATTGTGATGTTTCCACTCGCGATACCAGTGGTTGAGTTGCTCGATGATGTCTTTGTAGAGTGTGCGTCGATCAAGCTCATGGCCAGTCATGCTTTGTAGACTTGTTGCATGTGCGGTAAGCGGATTTTCTGGATCAATGGTGTTATTTACATTAAGCGCAAAGCCAAGGATCAAACTTTGTGGCAGTGTTCCATGGCATATCAATTGCATGTGCATTCCGCCGATTTTTTTTGTTCCGCTCACAAAATCGTTGGGCCATTTAAAGGTAACGCCGTAGCTTTTGAGCGGAGCAAGAATGCCAAGACTCAGTGCCATTGAAAGTTGGTTAATGCGTATTGCCGTGTCTTCAGGGGTGGCAAAAATTGTTGAGGATGGCTTTAAAAGTATGGTGACAATAAGTTGCCCGGGTTGTATGAGCCAGGGGCGCTTGCTACGTCCGTGTGCTGATGTTACAACGTCGGCAAGAAAAACCGATCCATCAGGAGCATCTTTGCAGTGACTGCGTGCCCATTCCATAGAATCGGCAACGGTATGAAGACGATAGAGTTTTTTCCCGATGACCATAAAATCCATAATGTATTTAGCGCAGGCGAATTTTTGCGTCGCGTGCTGTTTCACGTTTGATGTCGCGTTCTTTAAGCTCAAGCTTTTTGTTG
>JAHFBS010000085.1 GCA_023249895.1 bacterium
TCGTGACGCCGGCTGCAACTTTGGCAAGACCATCTGTTACCAGCGATTGCATACCGCCAGCACGCGCGGCTTGATATAACGCCGCGGCACCCGCTCGTTGCATAATCAGTTCATGAAGTGCATCACTCATCGGAAGCAATTCAAAAATTCCTACGCGACCATCGTATCCAAGATGATGGCAACGACGACACCCGGTAGCACCATATGCTTGTGTCAACGATCCGCCATGCTGCGTCACAAATCTTTGTTGCACTTCATCAAGCGGTTGTAATTTTTTGCAGTGCGAACATAAACGACGCACAAGACGTTGCGCAAGCACACCGGCAAGTGTGGCACTAATAAGAAACGGCTCGATTCCCATCTCAAGCAAACGAGCCACAGCACTTGGCGCATCGTTGGTGTGCAAAGTACTCAGTACTAAATGTCCCGTCAGCGCCGATTCGATGGCAATATGCGCAGTTGCTTTATCACGTATTTCACCCACCATGATGACATCTGGATCTTGACGCAAAATAGCACGCAATCCATTTTCAAACGTAAAACCAGCTTTAGTGTTTACTTGGCTCTGCGTAATACCTGCAATTTCGTATTCAATAGGATCTTCAATCGTTACGATATTATGCGTGCCAACTTCAAGTGCAGAAATAAGCGCATACAACATCGTTGTTTTACCACATCCGGTTGGACCAGTTACTAAAAAAAGTCCATGCGGACGATGGGTAAGCGCGCGCAAATTATCGTACATATTTTGTTGCAACCCCAACGAATCAAGTGCAAGCAAACGCAACGACCGGTCAAATATACGTACCACCATCTTTTCGCCATACAACGTTGGATAGGTCGAGAGACGAAAATCGATCAAGCGCTCTTGCTCTAACGCGTGCGCAGGAGCAATCGTCACGCGTAACCGCCCATCTTGAGGCATACGACGCTCGGCAATATCAAGATTGGCCAAAACCTTAAGACGCGAAATAACTGCAAGTGATTGTTCTTTATCGATGGTATGCCGCTGATACAAAACTCCATCAATGCGATAACGCGCCATCATGGTATCAGCAGCAGGTTGCAGATGAATATCTGAGGCATGCAATGAAATTGCTTCGTACAATAACGTATCAACCAATGCGACAACGGGGTCTTGACCAAGACCCCGTTTAAGTTTTTCTTCCTCACTCAGGAGAAGGTAGGCTGATGCTTGCGCATCTTGGCCATGCAGCATCATTGATGTTATCCGAGTTTATAACCGACAAAAAAGCCAACAAGGCTTGCGATGGAAATAAGAATATGATTTTTAACCCAATCAATCATTCCGCTTACCATAAGGTTGAAATCAACCGGTTCAGTAAGACCAAAGAATGCTTTAATCGCCACCCAATCAATAATTACAAACTTTGCAAATTCCATGAGCATAATCATAAAGCAGCTGACCAGCAGACAGAAAAAAAGGAACTTGAAATAGCGTTTGAGAATAAAACCGCACGTAAAACTAAGTGCAAAATAAACAACAGCCTGAATAGCCTCTGCTGACGATCCGCCAACTTGTTCAGACCATTGCTTGAGATCAAACTCATTCCAGAATCGTTTCACACTTTCAAGAAATGTTTGTACATGTTCTCCAACGGCCATAACTTCTCCTTCTGCTCAATAGCCCAACTTTGTTATCCACTACTTTCAAGATCTTAGGCACAGGGTAGCAAAAGTCTTTTAACAGAAGCTAGTATCACGTACAAACACATAAAGATAATCTTACTACCACAAAAAAAATGGCAGGTACGAGAAACGCACCTGCCCAAATGTTGTTTCCAACACGTAGCTTAGGCAACAAGATCTTTCAACTTTTTGCCAGCTTTGAATTTTGGAACACGCTTTGCAGCAATCTTCATTTTTTGTCCGGTTGCTGGGTTGATACCAACGCGTTCTTTTCTGCGCATAACGGTGAATGTTCCAAAGCCGGTCAAAACAACAGGCTTACCTTTTTTCAGGCTGCCTTCAACGGCTCTGATAAATGATTCGACAGCACTCTTGCATGCTGTTTTAGGAAGCTTGGTTTCTTTGGCCATCTGCTCAATCAAAGCAGCCTTATTCATAAAATCTCCTTGGGATAATACGATTGACGACTATTACTTCTCACAAACCGCTGCTATAACACAGCTGCAATAACACCTCAGAGAATTGTTCATCTCTGAATTTTTGTCAAGTATATCACTTTAAAATTTTATTGATCAGAAGAGCGTAGACGAAACAAACGCTGAGAAAAAGCTCGTTCACTGTGTGATAAAAAATGTGGTGCCGAGGGCCGGACTCGAACCGGCACGGGCTTTTTCAGCCCGAGGGATTTTAAGTCCCTTGCGTCTACCATTCCGCCACCCCGGCATATGATACCTTTATGGAGGCGGCAGCCAGAATCGAACTGGGGAATCGCGGTTCTGCAGACCGCTGCCTTACCACTTGGCTATGCCGCCGTTGTATCTGTCATGTGTATCAAAGAATCTATTACCACTCTACCATGCATATTCGCTGGACCTGAAGTTTCAATTAAAACAGGAACAAAAGTTCCAAGATATACATCCGGTCCTTGAATGATCACGCGAATATTTCCTTCAGTTCTTGCAAGAAGTTTACCATGCTCAAGCCGTTTTTCAACCAAACATCGTAGTATTTTGCCAATATTGAGCGCATTGCGCTGGCTTGCTATCTCAGTTTGACGCGCTTGTAGCTGATCTAATCGCTGTTGTTTGATGGCATATGAACAATCATCAGCCATTGCACTTGCTTTGGTAAATGCGCGCGGCGAATAAATAAATGAGTAAATAAGATCAAACTTAACACGATCAACAACTGCCATCGTTGCTAAAAACTCTTCTTCTGTTTCTCCTGGAAATCCAACAATAATATCGGTCGAAATGGTAGCATCCGGCATAAGCTCACGAATCCAGCTAATCTTGGTAAGATATTCATCAATCAAATAGGTACGATTCATAAGTTGTAAAATACGATCTGATCCAGACTGAACCGGGAAATGTAAACTTGCAGCAACTTTAGGACGATGAGCTGCCATCACCTCAAACAGTTCACGCGTCATATCTTGTGGATGAGGACTCATATAACGAATCCAAAAATCGCCTTCGTAAGCAGCAACACGTCGTAAAAGTTCAGGAAACAATGCACCTGTTTCAGGATCTTTGTATGAATTTACATTTTGTCCAACCAGCGTTATCTCGCGTGCACCTTGTGCAAGATCACGTTCAACCTGCGCCAGAATTTGGCTCATGGGATAACTTATTTCACGACCACGAGTAAAGGGAACAATGCAATAAGAACAATATTTATTGCATCCGGTCATGATATTAACAAAAGAACGACACGGTTCTTGCGAAGGCATGCGAACGCCAGCAATTTTTGCATATGAGGGAACTATGCGTAATTTTTTGGTCAATGCACAAACATCGCGATCTTGTCCTGATGAAATCAATGGCGAGGCAGGCGTAGTTTGATACAGCTGTTGTGCTGTTTGTATACGCACGACTACATCGGCAAGATATGCATGCAAAATGTCACGTTCTTCGCGTGCGCCAAATACGAAGGTGACATGATCAAAGCGCGTATAAATTTCAGATTTTTTGTAACTGGCAACACAGCCAATAATGCCAACATTCAAAAATGGCTTTGCTCGTTTGTACGTTGCAAGTTTACCCAGATATGACCACAACTTTTGTTCCGCTTTATCGCGTATCGCGCAAGTATTAAGAATGATAAGGTCGGCCTCACGTTCATGCCCCACCTCGTTACAACCAAGGCGTACAAGGTGCTCGGCAAGTGTTTGGGAGTCAGCAACGTTGGCCTGACAACCGTAGGTTCTTATGAAAAAGTTAATCATTCTTCTCTCGAATAAACAAAACCATACATTTTTAAAGGGTTATTAAGTATATCAGCCCCTAAAAAACAGGCAAAATACGGCCTAAACCCTTCATCTACCCGCTTATTAAAATACGCCAGGCATGCTAAAATGGGCATTATATGGTTTTGATTGAAGTAAAAAGATCTTTAAGAAAGTTAAAATATGGCCATCCAAGCAGGCCTTGTCGGGCTCCCTAACGTTGGAAAATCAACGCTTTTTAATGCACTTACCAAATCGAGCGTACCAGCCGCTAACTACCCGTTCTGTACCGTTGATCCGCATACTGCCATCACCTACGTCCCCGATGAGCGCCTTACCAAACTGACCGCCGTTTTTAAATCTCAGAAAATTATTCCCGCCACCGTTACCTTTGTTGATATTGCCGGGTTGGTCAAAGGTGCCGCCGAAGGCGAAGGTTTAGGTAATCAGTTTTTGGGACATATCAGCGAGGTTGACCTCATTCTGCACGTCTTACGCTGTTTTGAGGACTCTGATATTACCCATGTTCACAACAAAATTGATCCCATAAGCGATTTTGAGGTTGTTTGCGCTGAACTTATGCTCAAAGATCTTGAAGCTGTTACTAAGCGTGAAGAAAAAGTTATTGCTTGTCTTAAAGGTGCCAAAAGTCGTCAAGCCACGGCTCAGCAAGTAAAGGAATGGGAACAAGAGCTCGCATTCTTGGGCAATGTTAAAACAGCGCTGGGCAATGGCAATATGAAAGAACTTAATAATCTTATCAACAAGGCACAGGCCGAACACCTTCCGGTTCTTCCACTTCTGTCGGGCAAAAATTTTCTTATCATTGCCAATCTTTCAGAATCCGAATACGCCGGAAAAA
>JAHFBS010000086.1 GCA_023249895.1 bacterium
GCATACAGCGCACTTGCAATTTTTTCGTATAACGCGCATGACAATACACTTTTTTATTTTTCAAGCACCGTTGGCGGCGTTACCAATTGGGCGGGGGTTCTGGGTGCTAATTTGGCCGCGGTTCTCTTTTTTTTGTGGGGAACTGCCACGTATGTAGTGTGGGCTGCGCTTCTTTTTCCCTTGTATCGCAGGTTGCGAAAAACATCTGATGAGGAAGCTGTGCGCTATCGTGGGTGGTTACTAATGGGCAGTATTCTGGTGATTGCAACGATGTGTTCCTTGTATGGCATTGCCATTCCTGCAGGAGCTGCGGGCGGATTGATAGGAACGTATCTTGAACGCGTGATTGTTGCGGCGACGGGAAGTATAGGAAGTCAGTTGCTCTTGTGGAGCTTGCTGGTGATGGGAAGTATGCTTTTTATGCACGTGCCGCTTTTTGCGTGGGGCATGTTGATAGTGCGGCGTTGTGGTGCATGGCTGAGTAATCGTTGGCATACGTTACGCGCTGGCAAACAGTCAGACGTCAAATCGTGCGAAGGTGCCGTTAAAACTGATACGTTTGATGAGGGTGTAGTACCGGTTGTTGAGCCATCAGAAAGCAGCGCGCCTGAAACATCCAATGTTCTTATCACTGATGATGACCGCGCGCGTTATGCGGCATATACGCTGCGTACTGCCTTGTCTCATACCAAAATTTTTCAAACGCCAGTCGTTTTACTTCCCAATTCGGTGCTGAATCGTAATATTTTTGCGTGTGATGATCAGACTGATGCAAGTTTGTATGAACAAATTTTTGCTGCTGCGAGCCAGCGAAAAAAGGCCGCGTCGTTTCAGTTGCCGGATGTTTCATTGCTCAATGACATCGCCGTATCGCGAACGCAAGAAACAAGTGAACAACTCGAGCGACGTGCGCGTAAAGTTGAAGAAAAACTTCAACATTTTGGTATCAATGGATCGGTAGTTGCTATCAAACCTGGTCCGGTCGTGACTATGTTTGAATACAAACCTGAAATTGATAGCAAAATCAGCAAGATACTTGCACTTGAGGATGATCTTGCGATGGCACTTTCTGCACAAAGCATGCGCATTCTTGCTCCCATACCGGGACGGAATGTAATTGGTTTTGAAATCGCCAATGAAGAACGAGAAGCCGTAAGCTTTGCCCGCCTGATTAAAAGTTCTGTATTTGACAAGAGTTCGGCGCAATTACCGGTTGCTTTGGGATTAGATCGAGCAGGTGAGCCGGTGATCGAAGATTTGGCCAGCATGCCGCATCTTTTGGTCGGTGGTGCAACAGGATCTGGTAAGTCAGTTGGGCTTAATACATTAGTGCTCAGTTTGTTGTACAAAAAAACGCCTGATGAGCTCAAACTTATTCTTATTGATCCTAAGCGTTTGGAATTTACGCCCTATGCCGATATTCCCCATCTTCTTTTTCCAGTAGTTACGCAGCCAGCGCGTGCGGCGTTGGTGCTTTCTTGGGTGGCGCGTGAAATGGATACGCGTTATACCGCGCTTGCTGCCGCAGGGGTACGTAGTATTGCCGAATATAATAAGTTAACAGGACCTGATCATCGATCAATGCCCTATATTGTGGTAATCATCGATGAGCTTGCTGACCTGATGATGGTTGCGGGTAAGGATGTTGAGGCACACATTGTACGCATTGCCCAAATGGCACGTGCTGCAGGAATTCATATGGTGCTTGCAACGCAACGACCATCGGTCGAAGTGGTGACTGGTCTTATCAAGGTCAATTTCCCCAGCAGAATTGCTTTTAGAGTCTCGTCAAAGGTTGATTCGCGTACCATTCTTGACACGCAGGGTGCTGAAAAACTTTTGGGTCGCGGCGATATGTTGTGGATGCAAGCGTCATCATCGGAACTCAAACGTGTACATGGTGCGTTGGTGACCGATGGTGAGGTTGAATGTGTTACTGATCATTTGCGTGATCAACAAGCGGTTCACTATGTTGAGCTTGATGAAATTTCACTGCGTGCCAACCAGGGAAATGTTGATGATATTGATGATGAACTTTACGATCAAGTGCGTACGTTGATTAGCACGATGGATGAAATTTCAATCTCCATGATTCAGCGACATTATCGCATTGGATTTAATCGCTCCGCCCGCCTAATTGAAAAGCTTGAATTGGATGGGCTTATTGCACCGGCGCAGGGAAGCAAGCCGCGCAAGGTTTTGCACCTTAAGGCTTGACAATTTGCCCGCCGGGCGTAGGTTTATCGGCTATGAAGATAACTCAAAAATTCCTGACCAATGCACTTCCTTATGCCACGTTTTATTGTGGCGATACACCTATGACCGATGCCCTATGGCAGGCATACCAAGACCATGCTGAAGTAGGCGTCTCATTTGATAGCCGAACCATAACAGAATATGAACTTTTTGTACCACTTCCTGGTTCCACTTGCGACGGCCATGATTTTATTGAAATGGCATTGCGCAAGGGCGCTTGTGGTTCATTGGTAAGTGCTCAATCTGTCATGCGTTATCAGGCGTTGCCGGCAGAGCGCAAAGCTCATAAACTTTTTATTATTGTTCCTGACGTACAAACAGCACTGTGTGATCTTGCACGAGCGTGGCGAAAGATCTTTGTCTGTCCGGTGGTAGGAATTACCGGTTCGTTGGGCAAAACATCAACCAAAGAAATGTTGCGTTCGATACTGACGGCGGCTGGTGTTAATGCTTATGTTTCGTTCAAGAACTACAACAATGTTTTGGGTGTTTCGTATAATCTGTTGCGTGTTCCGTCCTCAGTTACGGCTATTGTGCTTGAAATGGGCATTAATGACATTGGCGAAATGCGCCAACTGGTAGATCTTGTGCAACCAACGATGGGGGTTATTACCTGCGTTGCTCATGTGCATACCGAGGGGCTTGGTAATTCACTTGCGGCGGTAGCGCGTGAAAAATGTGAAATTTTCTCACAGTTTACTCAGCAGAATGTGGGCATTGTCTATGGCGATCAGCCAAGTTTAGCCAAGCGGTCATACCCGCATAATATTGCTTTTTTTGGCGCGCGCAAACGCAATCACGTGCACGCACGCAATGTACGATTCGTTGTTGGTGCGGATGGTCTTTTTATGACCGAATTTGTTCTGCATTGGTTTGATCAAAAAGCAGACGTTTGCATGCGCGGTAACCATCCAAGTCTTGTGCACAATGCATTGGCGGCAAGCACAGCAGCATATTTTTTGTCTATTCCTCTGGGCGCCGTTGTTGTAGGGCTTGAAGCTTATAGCGGAACAAAAGGCAGATTTGAAGTTAAAAAAATTAAACATAATCGCGGCATGATTCTTGATGATTGCTATAATGCCGGCCCCGAAAGTATGCGTGCTGCCTTGCAGGCATTTGCGACGTTTACGACGACGGGCCCCAAGATTGCAGTCTTAGGCGACATGCTTGAACTAGGCTCCAAAGAGCTTGCCTGGCATCGTGCCATTGGAAGATTTATTGCGCGGCGTGTAAGCGCTGTCGACCATCTTGTTTTGGTGGGGAAGCGCGCTCATGTTATGCGTGAGGTTGTTCCACCATCGCTTGTCTGTAAATGCGTTGATGATTGGCAAGGTGCTGCTCATGCGCTTGAAAGTCTTCTTGAAGGCCAATCAAACGCTGTCGTTCTTGTTAAAGCATCACATGGTATGCATCTTGATGAAGTGGTCAGGATTCTTGCCGAGTAAGGCTCCTGCATCTTTTTTCTTCTGATTTACCAATCCTTGTTCTAGGTGGAAAAAAAAGGTAAGGTGAAAAGGTGAAAGGAGATCACATGAAAACCATCGAAAGCTTCGATAATCTTCTTGGACTTCCGCGAAAGATTTTGCATTATCATGGTGTTGATGGCCTCGCGCAAATGGTGTTGCACGAACTAGGTCATCATGGTTCGTTCGGCATAACTAAAGCAACGTATCTTGTTGATAATCCAGATTTTGGATGCATGCGAGGTATTGCCGGTTATCAGAACGATGAATGTGCGTTACACAAACCAGATCTGTGGCATGATCCTTATGCCTTTGTCAAAGATATGCAAGATGCAAAATTCCATCGCGAAGTAGCTTGCTTTTCTCATACCAATTTAGCGCGTAATGATGCCGACCAGGTTGATGAAAAAGCGATTCGTGACGTTGGCAACATGCTGGGAATGAAAAATCCATTGTGGGTCGCATGGCCTATGCAGCATGGCAATAGTGGGGTACTTCTCTTTGAGCAAAGTCCAGCGGCGGCGGCACATCATCGTAATGTATTTGAACATTTTGTGCCTTTGCTCAGCCTTTGTTAAGTACGTTAATCGTGTGTAGCTACAAGCGAGATGACCATTTTTTGGGGCGCTTGGGAATTTGTTATCGCACGCAACGTTGTACTTGCTACTTTTGTTCCATATAACGGCGAAACTTCATCCTGGTGCGTGGTGTAAGGCAGCGATGTTTCAAGCCAGGCCACACGCATCTTATCATGCATAAATGCCCATCGATTTTCAGCTTCATGGATCGCTACAATACCTGGCACAAGGTGAAGTGCCCAGTGCGCGTCGATCTTTTTACCGATTTCAAATTTTTCTCTTTCTTGCCCATCTTCTATTTCAAGAACCCCTGTTTGTTGATGATACGTGATACGGCGATGTAATCGTATGCCGGGTGCTGCGTGATAAAAATCCTGCAGCGTTATGCACGCATTGTCTTCCTGCGTTTTGTTTGCAGGTGGATGCGGTTGCC
>JAHFBS010000087.1 GCA_023249895.1 bacterium
GTCCTTCAAATGAAGGTCGCGGGTATGTGTTGCGCAAAATTATCCGGCGCGCCGCGCTATTTGCTCAAAAACTTTCACCAGACCTTAAACTTTTCCCTCAACTTGCCGAAACGTTTATTGAGTTCTTTAGTCCTGTCTATCCAGAGCTGACAACAAGCAAGCCGCTTATTCTGTCTTTGCTTACGCAGGAAGTTGAACGATTCAATGCAAATCTTATTCAAGGCCAGGCAATTCTTGAAAAATATCTTGCTGACAACCGCAAGAATGACAAACGCCAGCTTTCAGGTGAACAGATTTTCAAGCTTTATGATACCTATGGATTTCCACCCGAGCTTACACGCGTTTTGGCGCAAGAAGGTGGCTTTGGTCTTGATATGTCCGGTTTTGAAACCGAGATGAAAAAGCAGCAAGAACAATCATGCAAGAAGACAAGGCTTGAAGAACAGGAATTTATTATTACCCAAAATGTAAGTACCAAATTTGTTGGGTACGAAACGTTGCAAGCAACCAGCAAAATTATTTTTGCCAATTGCGTTGGCGAATGTTTGTGGATTATTACCGAGGCCTCACCATTCTATGTGGAATCGGGCGGACAAATAAGCGACAAGGGCACGGTTATTATTAATGGCGTTTGCTATCCGGTGGTTGAGCTCAAAAAAGTTGGCGCCGGTCCAAAATATGCTATTGCTGCCAAGCTTGCCTGTACGCAGGCATCGCCAACTCCAGTTGAACCCGTCAAAGTGGGTGATATGGCTGAATGTATCGTAGGTGCTGATGCTCGCGCTGCTACCGCCAGGAATCATACCGCAACTCACTTATTGCAAGCTGCCTTAATGAAGATATTTGGACCTCAAATTAAGCAGGCAGGCTCATTGGTAGCTGATACCTATGCACGGTTTGACTTTACCTATCATCAGGCATTGACCGCTGAGCAACTTGAAGAAGTTGAGCGTATCGTCAATGGTTATATCATGGATGATGTGGCGACCAATATTTTTGAAACGACGCTTGATGATGCACGCTCCAAAGGCGTAATCGCATTCTTTGGCGAAAAATATAATCCAGAACGCGTACGTGTGATCCAGGTTCCGGGTATATCTGCCGAATTGTGTGGCGGCACTCATGTTACGCGTACCGGTACTATTGGGGCATTTAAAATTTTGAGTGATGCTGCACTTGCCAGTGGTACCCGTCGTATTACCCTGGTAACCGGCTTTGGTGCACTCAAGATGTTCCAACAGTCGTATACCGTTGTCAAAAAGCTGGGTGATGACTTTAAAGTTAAGCCCGAAGAAACGTATGATGCTGTACACAAACTGCAAGAGCATTATCAGCAAGCGCTTACGTCTATCAAACAGCTCAAAAAACATATGTACAAAGCTCAGATTGGAGCATGGGAACAACAGATCACAACAATCGGCAATGTTCCCTATCTGTACCTTGAGTTTGATGATGCCTCAAATGATGATCTGAAGTTTGTCGCGCAAGAGCTTGAGCGTCGCACGCCAGGCTTTTATATGTTGGTAAGCAAAGATACAACAACAGGCCGCTGGAGCTTTCTGGGATATCTTGCCAAGAGTCACGAGCATACCGTTTCACTTGCATCAATTACCAAAATACTCAAAGAGTCGTGTAACTGGCGTGGTGGTGGTAGCGCGACCTTGATTCAAGGTGGTGGTGATCAGCCAACGCGGTCTGTTAATGAATTGATAAAGACGGTCATCAAGCAGGCGTGATACGCATTATAATTGTTTGCGAGATACTACGAAGCGCCCGTGAAAAGCGGGCGCTTCATTTTTGGCATACAAATTATCGTAAGAGAGTGACGACATCAGGATCATCGCGTCTATCAGATGGCGATCCCGTTACCCAATCGATGCTGTACTCGTGAAGTTGCGGATCGATATAAAAGTGCTTTTTGTGCTGTCTAAATGCTTTATAAAAACTTACCCAAATTGGAATTGCAGTTCCTGATGCAAATAATTGGCTTCCCATTGGTTTATTGTCATCGCGGCCGACATAAAGTGCTGTGGTCAGTGATGGTGTAGCGCCTACAAACCAGGTTGTTGCAGCTCCATTAGTTGATCCGGTTTTGCCAATGGTGTCAGCATCGATCCATCCCTGATCTTGCCGTTTGAGCATATTCATACGATGTGCAAGCAGATTGACCATTTTTGAATTGAGTGTGGTATCAAGAACTCGGTACTGTTCAGTCTCCGCCTGCCACATTTTGTTTCCTGTTTCGTCTTTAACCCATTCAATAAGATTAGGCCTGACATACACGCCGTTATTGGCAAAAACGTTAAATGCTGCAGCATTTTCAGCAACCGTTGCTTCGGCTGTACCTAACGATGCTGAAGGATAGGGTAAAAGATGAGTAATGCCAAAGCGTTGAGCCCACGAGACAACGTAGGGAGCGCCGATTTTAAGAAAAAGTTTTGCCGTGATGATGTTATTTGAAAAAGTGAGCGCGCGGGCAAGGGTCATAGGTCCATCAAACGTATTGGTCCAGTTTTTTGGTTGCCAGGTGGTGCCATTTGGCAACTGTACGGTAATCGGTTCATCGACAAAAACACTATCCATTTCAATACCGGCTTTCATTGCCAATGCATACAGAAGTGGTTTGAATGTGGAACCAATTTGGCGGCGTGCCTGAAGTGCGCGGTTAAATTGTGACTGACGGAAATCAAAGCCGCCAATCAATGCTTTGATATGTCCAGATTCAGGATCAAGCGAGACAAGGCCTCCATTGATCTCTGATCCCATGGTCGCGCGGAGCTGTTGCATAGTACGGGCAAATGCATGCTCGGCTTTTTCTTGAAGGCTTATGTTGATGGTGGTTTTGATCTTAAATCGATGGTGATAAATGGCCTCTTTACCAAAGGTAACTTCGGCCCATGCCCGAACCCATTCTTGTATATAAAGGCGTAGTGGGTTTCCTGCTGCATAGTCAAGGGTGCGCAACGGTGCTTTGGATGCAGTTTCGTATTCAGTACGGGTTAAAAAATCTAATTTATGCATGCTTTCAAGAATGATGTTGCGTCGTCTGCGTGCATTGGCGGGCGCGTTAAGAGGGGAAAAAAGACGCGCTGATTTTGCAACAGCTGCCAGTGTTGCTGCTTGATCAGTGGTGATACGTTCAAGGGGGATGTTCCAAAAACGTTTACAGGCTGCTTCTATGCCATAAATACCACGCCCAAAGTACATGTTGTTAAGATACAGCTCAAAAATTTGTTCTTTAGAAAGCTGTCGTTCAAGTTGAAGCGCGAGAAATATTTCTTGTATTTTACGCAGATACGTTCGCTCATAGGACAAAAACATACCGCGTGCAAGCTGCTGAGTAATAGTGCTAGCGCCTTGTACCTTACGGCCGTGATAAAGGTTAACAAGCGCTGAGCGGATAATGCCGCGAAATGAGATGCCTGGATGGGTAAAAAAGTTATGATCTTCTGCAGCAATAAAAGCTTTGACGACCATAGGCGGGATTTTGGGGAAAGCTACCGGGGCTCTTTTGTCGAGTGCGAAGTTGGCAATTTCATTGCCGTCATCATCCAGAACTACTGAGGCTTGTGATGGCTTGTAGCTATCAAGTTTTGAAAAATCAACCCAATCTCGCTCCATAAGAAAGACAATGCACCCGAGTGCCAGACAGAAGAAGAGAGATAGGGCGATGATAAGTCGACGTAGCATGCAAGATCCCCCGAATTATTTTTTGAGCCAGAGGCGCCGTACGAGCGCAGTGAGTGGATTACAACTTATGAGCCGTAGCGTAATGAGCGGAATACTTATATACAATGGTTTCTGCGTTAAAAGTGCACGCGCATAATCGGGACAGGTAACCGGATAAATGCACACATTAGCTGGGCCAAGAAGCCGGCGAATCGTTTCATAAAGAGCGGTGGCAACGATGGTGACCCATCGTCGAGGGCGATTAAGATATGGTTTCACGAGAGTGACTCTTGTAGGAATTTTTCGATGTCTTTAAAAGGCATGCCAACTGCTTTTTTCTTCACAATCAGAATCCAAAATGAAGGGTCTTTGCGATAAAGCTTTGCTTCATAAAAAGCTGAGCGAAGACGTCGCTTCATAGCGTTGCGTTCATGGGCCTTGCCGGCGGTGGCTGCAATGATAATCAGTAGTTTGCCGTAAGGATCAGTACGTGGCGCGTGAACGAGGGGGGCCTGAAGAAGGGTAAGGCCTTGATGATATTTCTTAAGATGTGCGTGTTTAAAGGCTTCTGCTACTTCGGGCTTAGTAAAGGTAAAAAGTTGTCTAAAAGGTATCATGGGGTCCATTATAGGCGTTTTATGGACTAAGACAAAGGATTTGTTGCGATGCGCCTTGTTTTTGCTAAACTCCCCGTCCTTGCGACGAAAAATGTGATTATTTCGCAACATGGAAGAGACAGCGAAAGGGTTTTTATGAATATTGCATATCGTTATGCGTTAATTATGAGTTTGTGCGGTGTAATGTCATTTGGTATGGCAAGTCAGCCTGCCGCTTCCATAACCCAGATGAAAAAAGAATTGAGTGCAGAAAAAGAGCAGTGGGCATACGTGCAAAGAGTGCTTGCGGATGAGTTAAATATGTTACAGACGATGCTTAATAAATTACATCGAGTTGGTGCATATGGTGCGGGAATTGTAGGTGGATTTGCTTTTGCTACTGGGGTGACATTATTTCTGCAAGCCTATTTTCCACAGAATCAGGAATCTTCTAACGGAAAACGT
>JAHFBS010000088.1:0-2013 GCA_023249895.1 bacterium
TGGAGCCAACAGGGTATTTCTGATCGACATTTTCCCATGGGTTTGGCGTTAATTGCTTCATGCCCAAAGAAATCTTCTCATTCTTCTTATCGAATGAAATGATCTTAACGGTGATGGTTTCACCAATTTTGACCAGTTCACTAGGGTGCGCAATACGGCCCCATGACATATCGGTAATATGGAGGAGGCCATCGATGCCACCAACGTCAACAAAGACGCCGTAGCTGGTGATGTTTTTAACAATACCTTGAATGACCTGACCTTCTTGGATGGTCTCAAGGGCTTTTTTCTTATCTTCAGCGCGTTGCTCTTCAAGGTATTTACGACGTGAAATGATGACATTACCACGTTTACGGTTGACCTTAAGAATTTTGCAAATAACTTCCTGGCCAACGAATTGGTCGAAGTTCATAACGCGTTGGGTATCAACTTGTGAACCTGGCAAGAATGCTGGAATGCCAACGTCAACGCTCAAGCCACCCTTAACTTTGTGGGTAACAATACCGCGGACTGGTTCATCAGCAGCAGCAAGTTCGGCAATCTTTTCCCAAGCCTTGAGGGCTTTGGCCTTTTGGTACGAAAGAACGACGACGCCGTTTTCGTCTTCAAGGCGGTCAAGAATGACGTCGATTTCTTGGTTAGGTTCAATCTTTTTGAGTTCAAAATCGGAGAATTCAAATGCCGGAATAAGGCTGTCCGATTTGTAATCGATGCTGACAAGGATGCCATTGTTTTCTTTGGCAAGAACGCGACCTTTGATGATTTTGCCGGTTTGGAATTTAGCGGCATAACCGTCATAGAGCTTGGTGAGCTCGGCACGCTCTTCTTCAGTTAATTGAAGTTCTTCGTCGAATATAGGGTCATGTTTTTTGAGCATGTAATGATGTCCTTTGGAGGTTCACCGCGCCGTAGCATATGCGTAGGCGGAGCTTGTAAGAAGGTTAAACTTATAAAAACAACCCTAGCATTTTAACAGAAAAAAAGGGGGGCGGCAAACGCCACCCCCGGCTTGGAATCGGCTATTTATTGAGGGGCTTTTTCGAGTTGTAGTGGAGGGAGATTGTAACCAAGTTCGTCTCTCATAAGGTCAGTAGCTATTTTGTGCAATTTTTCGTAGTAATCATGCTTCGTTTTATCGTAGTGCTGAATCACTCTGGTGAGTTCATCCATGGCGATCTGTCTCGGCATACCATTAAGCTTTTTTATTGCGTCGATAGCCGGTCGAATATATTCAGTAATTTTCTTATCGGCTTCTTCAGTGCGAACTGTTATTGCCCCTAGATGTTGATGACTGCCTAGCGATGGCTTATGTACGCTGACCATTGTTTGATCAAAATCATCTATGGCCTTGAGAACTTCTGTAGTCTGTGGGATCGCAGCAGCATCTTGGTCAAGCTCGATGAGCTTTGTTTGATAATTGCGAAATAAATCTTTTTGTATTTGTTCGGAGCATTTGTAGATTCCGCGAACAATTGGTCGCAATATTTCTCCGTTAGCAGTCTCTTCCTTTGTAAGCTGATTAATCATTTTTTCAAGTATCATTTTTCGTATGGCATCTTTTTTGGTGAGATCTGCCGCAGTTTGGTCATATTTATTTTTGATCATTGCATCTGCGCCGAGATATCCCTGAGTGATGTTTGGTATTAATTCTAGTGGGCTTTCTAACCACTCAGCAGCAACTGTTGTTTTCTCAATCGGCTCGAGAAGCGCTTGCACAGCTTCTAACCTATCATTACGAGCTGCTGTAATAAGTGGAGTGTCTTCGGAGTGTTTGTCTTTTTCGTCAATGTCCGCGCCATACGCAATAAGTAACCGAATGTGAGCCGGTAGATTTCTTTGAGCTGCAATATGCAAGGGAGTTTCGCCATAGTAAGACTTTTTTGTATTAGGATCCGCGCCTGCTAAAAGTAGCTTTTTGACGATATCTACCTGAGTTGTATCGACCTGATTCAAAACTTTGATGAGAAAAGCGCCTTCCCTAGGGCTGTAGGCATTTGCAGTATATACGTCAAT
>JAHFBS010000088.1:2023-4645 GCA_023249895.1 bacterium
ATCGTCTTGAGTTGGATTTTGATCAAGAAGATTGCGCACCTGTATTTGTTTCTCTTTGATTGTGTTCTGCGTTGCTTTAATCTCCTCGGCTTGCGCAACCTGTGCTGAAACATCGCCAGGCTGAATTGTCCCATTCCACACGCCGCGTGCTATCCTGCACTGCAATTTTTGAACTTGATTCTGAACATACTTTTCGAGTTCTGATAATTGCCGCGGCTGCTGCGGTGCCGCTTAACTACTACGTCTTCGTGGCGCACCTTCTCCTTCAGCCTTCATGGCCATGACGTTGGCGGTGGAAAGGGTGGCTCCAAGTAACGTGATGGTGAGCATGATGTGGGGAAAAATGGATATCTTCATAACTTCTCCTTAATGAGAGATTGTTGGGATGTTGGGGCTGCTTGTTTTTCCTCTTTCATTTTTGCTTCTGCTTCATAGATTGCCATGCGTGAATTTTCGATTTCTTTATCAAGCGTCAAGATGCCAAAGGAATCCCACTGATTGCATACGCCGTAGATTTCAGGTGGTTGAGGCCACGCTTCGGTTGCGGTGGTAAGGGTGATGATGGGAACATTGTTTTTAAGCGGCTGGTCGGAAAGCTTGAAATGAGGCAGGTGATTAACAAAGTGTTTCCATTGATTGGTATCAAACGCTTGCTGTGCGTGAGGGGTGCTGAATTCCAGTGTGAATGGGAACTCCTTAAATGCCTTTGCTGCTAAAGATAGGGACATTCGCTTTGGTGGTGTGGGCAAGTCTTGATGGGCTTCAACCTTAACAACCTTAAACCAACGACTTTCGTCCTCATCTTGCTCAAGCGCGCCTATTTTTATTCCTACATTATGTTGATGTCCGCGTATGATGGCTGCAATTGGTTGTTGCAGCTTGTTAATGAATTCTTGGTTGCACATAAATCCTGCGCCACGCAGACTATTAAACCAAAAATCGGTATCTTTTTTAAAATCACTCCAAAGAAAGCCTGATCGTGCATAGCCCTTGAGTTGATAAGAACCTTTTTCCCCAAGTCGCTTGATATCTTCTTTGTCCTGTTCCTTTTCTGACATAGTATGATCGATGGCTTTGACAGTGTTGAGGCTTGTGAGAATCCATTTATCTATTGACTGAAAGATGGCGTCGTAGTGACTGGGATATTGTGTAATAAAATTGTTAATCTCGTTTACACAACAGGGATCAAAAAACGCATAATCATTGAAAGCATTGTGAAGGCTTTCGAAATACGATGTGCTTGCCAAAAACGCTTTGGGATTATATCCCGGTTCAAGGCCACCATGACAGCATTGAATAAATTTTTCATTTCCTTTTATGCCGATATAAACAGCAAATGGCAAGATGTTAAAACAGTTGATAACACACGAAGCCCAGAGCTTTTGTCCTGCTTCCGGGTACAATTTCTGTAGTGTAGCTAAACATTTAAAGCGCGATGACATCAGGGCACTTTCATGATTGCCTCTACAAAGAACAATCTGATCCCAATTGTGGAGCTTGAGTTTAAGAAGGGTATAGAGCACATGGATGCTGTTTGATCCATAATCAACATAATCACCCAAAAAGAGAATATATTTCCCTGAAGCAACTTTAAAATTGTCATCCAGAAGTCCGCTGCATCGCCATATCCAGATGTTACGTACTAATGATCCTATGCATCCGTGAATATCGCCGACACAATAAATCTCATTTCCCGGTTTGAGCACGAGTTTGCGCACATAAGCAAGAGATGCAAGTGTTTCTAAGTTTTGTAATTGAGCGGCGTGCTCGTAAGCACCTGCTGCAGATTGAATAAGATTTTCAAGTGTAGCTTTGAGATCTTGAGCCCGCTTTTTTTCAAATTCTGCACGGTCATTTTTGTGCCGCGTGCATTCTTGCTCAAGCTCGCCAATAGTTTTTTCGGAAAATTGTTTTAGGGTGAGTTCAAGATCATTTTTATCGGGGAGGATCTCAAGTTTGATGCTTAAATCTGAATGATTGAGTTGTGGCGCGACTGCAGCTTCTTTACAAATCTTGTTGAGCCAAAAGATGGGGCTTTCAGGTTGTTTTTGTATGTTGTTTTGCGGCTTTTTTTTTGACGCGGCATCAGTAATCGCTACGGTCTTGGGTTCTTTGTCTTTTGGCTTTATCGCCGCAAGGTTAGCAACATGCACCGTTGCTGCAGCTAATATGAAGACGATAATTATGTTAGAAGATATTGATGTTTTCATTGTTACTCCTTTTTAAATCGCTTCTCCCATGCTTCAATTGCATCAGAATATTTCCGATCATCAATAATTTGACGCATTAAGGACAAAATTCTCTGTTCATCGCGAGCAATATTCTGGCTGGAATCGTTTTTTACCCCACCAACTAATGTTAAGATTTCTTTCTTGCGTTCGTCATCTTTGGCTTTAAATGCCTCTTGTTGAGATTTACTGAGACATGCAAAGCGTTGAAGAATGCGATTTCGTTTTGCTTCAACAAATGAAGCTTCTGGGAAGTGTTCTGAATGTTGTATTTCTTCAGAGCTTATGGCATCAATTTGGTCTAAAAGATGTTGATCTTCTTTTCCCTGTTCTTTTTCACGTAGTGCAGGATCTTTAAGAGACTTTATAAGCGCGGCAATACGTCGTGTGGATG
>JAHFBS010000089.1 GCA_023249895.1 bacterium
ATCATTTATCGGCTCACTTACTTTGTCTTTAAATGTTGAATTTTCAAAAAGCTTTCTACAGTTAAAAAATTCACACGGCAGCTGCATGGTGTCACTGCAAAAAGTCATGAGGTCAGGAATAGCGCGTCCTTGTCCCGTGAAAAGGATTTTGCCAACACCATCATAAAATCCGAGTTTGAGGCTAAAAGAATTGAGCGTGAATTGTATTTCATTCAAAAGAAGAACAAAATGTTTTTGTACAATGCGTGTGAGTGTTTCATCCCCAAGCGAACGTATGCCACTTGAGGTTAATTTTTTCAGAATTTCTTCAGATGATACTAATGTTTCTTCGCTGATGAGTTTAAGAACGGTGGATATGCCTCGTGGAATGTAGCGTGTAAGCCGCAGCTGGCCCTCTTGTACTAACGCGATGCGCGTGGTATGTGCATCAAATTCAACCAACGCACTTGCATTGGGAAGCGAACGATATTCAGGAATTTGTTGATACAAGCTGTACAGCGCGAAAAGATCAATGGTAATTGTTGACGGATCGATACCGGCTTTTTCGTAGATAGCAAGATGATTTTGAAGGTCTTGTGTTCTGACGGCCGCAACCAAAATTTGTGTTGTTTTTTGATCGGATTGTTTTTTAGTGATAATAAAATCAACGATTGCTTCGTTAATTGAAAAAGGAAGCATCGTCTCGATTTCATAATCAAGAACCATGCGAATTTTTTCAGGGTCACTGAATTGAAGTTGAAGCTCTTTAAACACAACGATTGAAGCAGGAATGCAGGCGCGTATAAGATCGTAAGATTTTATGGCCGACATCATTTGTTTAAGCGCTTGTGTGGTACGATCGGCAAGATCTTGTTCGGTGCCAGGTACAAGAGGCTGTTGCTTAAGCTGCTCGACAATATTTTTGCCGTCTTTGGCGTGAACGAGCGCAAGCGTGACATGAGTACCATGACATGCGATGCCGATAATACGTTGTGCAAGAATTCTGTGCGTCCCAAGCATTTCAGGTAAAAATATTTCCTTTATCATGCAGGCGCCTTCGTTGTTTCAGTTTTGCCCGATAAAAATTCTTTCAGCACGTTGCGCTTTTCTGTGGTTATTTGTTCAGGGGTTTGCGATGTTGGTGCTTTAGCTTCTGGTGATGGTGATTGGTTTTTTTGAGGTGCAAGTGATAATGGATTGGTCGAAAGAAAATCCTTAAGCTTTTGACGCCGATCTGAAAGATCTTGTTCACTTGCCGTAACAGCCGTAAGTTGTGGAGGTTGTGGATGTTCGGGCAGTGGTGTTGCAGGGTTTACAGGAACGGCAGCTTGTTGGAATTGTTCTACCGAAAGTGCAGGAGGTTTTTGTATGCCTGTGGCTTCTTCTTCTTTGGTTGAAAGCGCTCGATAATAAGGATCATTTCTAAGATCAACGGTAGTTGGTTGATAACGTGCGTTTGCAAAGTCGATAACTTTATGTGAATAATTTTCTGGTCGATTATCTGGTGGAAGCTTGGGATTAAAGAACCAGTTTTGAACTGGATCAAGCGAATGCTTTGTATCAACTGCTTGTTCGATATCTTCAGTAGCTTGATGCAACTTCATCTTGGTATATAACTGCATGCCTGGTGTTTGACGAGGTTTGATAATAGTGGGTGACATGAAAACAAAAACATATTGTTTGGTGGTTCTTCGTTGTTGACGTTTAAAGAACCAGCCAAGGACAGGAATGTCGCCAAGTATTGGGGTTTTAGCTTTAAATTCATCAACACGTGTTTGTACAAAACCACCAAGTACTAAAACTTGTCCATCTGCAACACTGACATTGGTTTTGACCTTACGTTCATTACGAGCATTATTAGATGAAGATGGATCAAATTCATTTATATCAACCGTAACATCAAGACGAATAATACCATCAAGGTTAATCTGTGGAACCAATGCAATATTGGTAATAGCACCCAAAGAGGTAAATCCTTGTATAGTGCCATTGTTAGCGGAATCTTGTACAACCTGACGCGTTTCACCGAGCGCCAGGGTGGCGGTAGTTTTATTAGCAGCGATAATAAAGGGCTGCGATAAAATTGAAGTATTTGCTTCTTGATTGATAGATTCAAGAAAAGCCCAAACATTTTTTTGAGGGCCAAAGGTCAATACTGTTTGGCCTACTTGATTGGTAATTTGATCAAGCATATTACCAAGGATACTGATAGGGGTTCCAGCTGTATCAAATGCTGGCTGATATTCAAGGAAAGGGGTTGTGGTGGGCAAAGAACCATGCGCATCAATATTTTTGCCAAGAACTCCGTGATGCTTGTTGCGCATCATACCGCCAAGTTCTTTGAGATGATCAGCACCAATACTGACGATGAAAATTTCAAGTGCTACCTGCGGTTGCGGTTTATCAAGATCATCAAGCGTCTTTTTTAGTAATTTCCAATCTTGTTTGTCGACGCAAGAAATAAGTAAACGGTTGCCGTCGGCATCGACCTGGAACGTCATGTTTCTAAAATATTTTACACCGCCACGAATGGAGCCATATTTACCGGCGGCTTGCCCTGAAGAGCTATCAGGCATCTTGGTAACTTCGGTAAGAATTTCAGCGGCTTGTTTGGCGTCGATATGTTGAAGCTCATAGACGTGAAGAGGTGATGCAGCCGATTCAAGATCAGTGTCGATATGTTTCGTCATGAAATCGATGATCTTTTCAATCGATTTGTTGTTGCCCATAAGAATCAGCGAATTGGTTCTTTCTTCAGCAATAACTTTGGTTGTTGAAGAAAAGTATTTCTTACCGCCTTCTGCTGCTTTACCAAGTAATCGTGCCAATGGGTTAGTGTCGGTTGAGTCCTTGATTAAAGAATCAAGAAGTGTTTTTGCATCAGTTGCGTTGACGCGTTTAAGACGAAGAACCGTGACTGTTTCGGGTAAGCCCATTTGGTCAAGTTCAGTCAAAAGTTTTGCTGCCGCCTTAATATTGTATGATTTGTCGGCAAGGATGAAAGCATTCATATCAGCTTGGTCATGAATGGCACTTTGTGCACTCAGCATGCTTTCAACGATGGGACGAACTGACGTGACTTGGATGTTGGTTAAGAACAACACATAGCGGATGGTTTCATCGCTATCGGGTAATTGCGCATAAGGTGTGTTGATATAAGCAGGCAATGGTTGATTGAGTTTTTTGTCTTTAGGGATGATGACATAGACGTCACCTTTTTGGACGATGGCAAAGCCGGCCATATCAAGAACCGTTTGCGAAATATTCCATGCACCATCTACAGAAAGTGGTTCGCGAATAGTCAGTGATATTTTGGAGCCTTCTATGCTCTTATCGGGAATGATATTAATTTTTTTGAGTTCAGCGAGCCAATTAACAAAACTTAAAAGATCTGCATTCTCAAAATTCAAATAAATATCTTTTTTCTCTGCGCCATTATCAGGTTTATCGATTTTTGGTTGAAGCTGGGATGAGGCTAATGGCGTTGAACTTGTTGTTGGCGCTGTTGAAGGAGTAACTGGCGATATCGGTTGTCCTGGCTCCACCGCTGGTGGGACTGGTGATACAGCACCGTTCGATTGCGGTATTTGCGTGATATCCTGCTGGGCAGTTGCTACAGGTGGAACGACTGCTGCAGGTAGTGGCGCTCCAATCACGGATGTTTGTTCTTCTGTTGAAAATCCTATCGTAGGCGTACACACGCATATTACGAAAGGGAGCGCGATAATGTAACGTAAGTTGAAAAACTTTCTCATAGCCTTTCTTCCCTGGTCAACCCTTTATTGGTGATTTTGGAAGCGTCGTTGCAAATTTTCAAGTATTCGTTGTCGTATAGCCATCATCGATTGTTGATGCTTTTCGTTGTCGGGATGGAGCCGGTTAAAATCTCGCAACGTCTGCTCGCGTTGTTGTACGCGGTTCATTGGTAATTGCTCTGTTGGTTTTGCAGGTGTTGCAAGCCCTGGAAATATGGTACGTCGAGGGGGCTCAAGTTTAGCAAGTCTGTATGATAAAGAAATATTTTTATCGGCACGATTAAGATCAATTTTTATAGTGCTACCAAGAGGAAGCTGTGTTATGTCTTCGTAAATTTTTAATCTATTTTCTTGTTCGACGGTAGATACTCCATTAATTGCAGTGATGATATCATTTTCAGCCAGTCCGAGTGATGAAGCAATGAGTTCTTTTTCAGGCTTGCCTAAGCGCAATCCAATTGGTTTGCCTTCGCGATAGGTGGCGCCAATTAAGCCAATCTCTTCAATCAGGTGGCCTAGCGTTTGAATTTCTTTTGCAAACCGTTGAGGGTCAATTTCAAATGATTGGTCGTCGATCTTTTTGACGGTGTATTTCCAGCGATCGGCAAAATGTTGATCGTCTGGTACATCATCTTTGCGCAAATAGAAGGTTTCTTGTTGTCCGTTAGAGCGCAACAGAATTACACGATTATTGGCAATCTTGATAATTTGCGCATCTTTGATTTTTTCACCGACGCGATAAATGCTTTCTGCATTGGTTTCATCAGCAATCATGGCAACATTTTTTGATTCATCACCACCAGCAATAATGCCATGTATGGTAATAGTGAGTGGCGCTATAAATTCGACTTTTGGATTTTCAGGGATGGGCGGTGTTAATGGTATTGGAGGTTCAGGGATTGGAGAA
>JAHFBS010000090.1 GCA_023249895.1 bacterium
CGTTGATGGCAAAGCAAAAATGAGTAAATCGTTAGGCAATGCCATTTATTTGGGTGATTCGGCAGACGAGATAACACGTAAAGTTATGAGCATGTACACTGATCCGAACCATGTGCGTGTGAGTGATCCTGGTACTGTTGAGGGCAATGTGGTTTTTACGTATCTTGATGTTTTTGACCCGCACAAAGAAGAGGTCGAAGAACTCAAGGCGCAGTATCGTCGTGGCGGTCTTGGAGATACTGTTATCAAGAAGCGTCTTAATGAAATACTTCAAGGGATACTTTCACCTATTCGTCAGCGTCGTGAGCAGTTGGCCAAAGATCCGGCTGCGATTATGGCGATGCTGCACAAGGGAACAGAGCGAACACGTGCCGTTGCAGTTAAGACGATGGCCAAAGTTCGTGATGCAATGAAAATTGCGTATTGATTAAATTCTGGGTCCCCGCTTTCGCGAGGACGACCGGATTGTAATAGAGTGATCCCCGCGAAAGCGGGGATCTAGTTTTAACTCAAACTTTTAATTCGAAGAATTTTTTCGTGCAGCGTATTTTTCTCGTAACATTTGTTCAATGCGTTCTTGTGAACAATCACAATCGGTGCAGAGTACTGGAAAAATTGCGTTATAATGCAATAAAAGTTGCACAGATCCAACACATCCGTATTCTATGGCGCGCAGAAGTGCGGTAAACCCTTGCTTATCCATTTGATCGATATCAACAAGCTTATCATCCAAAAGATCGTTGATAAGACTATGTTGGTTGGTTATAGCTGCCAGAATTAAAATAGTTTTTCCATCGCTATCGCACACATTAAAATTGATTGGTTCATGCGCGCCTAAAAAACTACTAATTTTATCTTGGCAATACGCTAACTCTTCCTGAAATTGCAGCAGAACATCCTTGGCAATTTTTTGCTTTTGAACAAGTTGATCGTACACCATGCGAGCGGTATAGAGCTGTTTGAGGATCGCCAGTAATGAGCGTCCATGGGCATAGGCAATCTGGTCTTCGCGTGGTGCGTTAGGATGGGCGCGTTGCGCGAGCGATTTGTCAAAGCTGCAGGGAGAACAACAAGGGCGGCATTCGGGGGCTTTGGGCGATACGGGATCTGGAGACGACATTGCGTGCGCCATCAACGGGCTGAGTGCAATAATGGTTAGTGTGCTGTAACGCAGGTATGTTTTCATCATGATTGTCTCCCTCATGATTAATGAATAAGGTTTACCTGGCCGGGAAGTTTACATCTTTATGTTCTTAAGCACAATAAGAATTATTTGGTTGCAAATCGTGCGTAAATGCTGCACGGAATTGTTCGTGTTCCCTGGTATTCTGCCACATGCAACTCGCCGCATTCAATGCTTGCTTTAGGAAAAAAGTCAGCAAGTACGTTGCCAAGAATGGTTGCCGAGTGTCCCATTGCGTACCCATTAAAAATAACAAAAAGTGGTTTTGGGCGCAGTACTTTGACGCACAGCTCAAGAAGCCCTCTTACATGTTTTTCAAACGCAAACACTTTACCACGCTGATCGCGGCCAAATGCTGGTGGATCAAAAATCAACGCATCATAGCTACTGTCGCGCTTAGTTTCTCGCGTTACAAATGAGGTACAATCGTCAACAATCCAACGAATGGATGCGGCATCAAGCTTGCACAACTTTTGGTTCTCCGCCGCCCAGGTTACTGCCGGCTTTGATGCATCAACGTGACATACTTCAGCGCCTGCTGCAGCCGCACAGAGTGTTGCAGCACCGGTATAAGCAAAAAGATTGAGTACGCGTGGTTGTGATGGCGCCTGGTTAATTTTGTTTACCATCCATTCCCATTGCGCTGCTTGTTCGGGGAATATGCCGATATTTTTTGATTGGCCTGTGTGCAAATTGCAGGCAATGCGCGGAGCTTTTTCTTCACCCCTGCTTGGTAGGTGATAGGAAAAAAGCCAAGGTTCTTTGAACTGTGGCGTGGTTTGCCAGGACCATACGTCATTGCGATCTTTGCGATACGTTGCCGTTGCCTGTTTCCATGCCGCAGGATGACGTTGGTGCCAGAGGCACGTGCTATCGGGACGAATGATGATATTGCTGCCCCATTGTTCTAAGCGGAGGCCGTTGCCTGAATCTAGAAGACGATAATTTGTTGTTGAGGGAGGAGTTAGTATGTTCATAATTACTCATTAAAAACGAGGTGATCTAAGTTATTTAACGGATGCTTTTCATCACACATTTGTGCAAGCTGTTGGTTAGAAATATGCGTGTAAATTTCGGTTGTGGCAAGGTTTTTGTGTCCTAATAGTTCTTGAATGACGCGTAAATCGACCCCTTCATGCAAAAGATGGGTAGCAAAAGAGTGGCGTATTTTATGTGGGGTGAGGTTGCGATCGATGTGTAAAAACCGGCGAAACATTTCAAAAATGCGTTGTACTGAGCGTGTCGTAAGCGGGCCTCCGCCGCAATTAAGAAACAGATGGAGCCGTGAAGTGTCTTTGGCCAGCGCGGGCCGCTCGATGGCAAGATATTTTTTGAGCATCTGCATTGCTTTTGAGCCAAAAAGAACAATGCGTTCACGGCGCCCCTTGCCCATAACGCGAATAGTTTTTTCATCAAAATTTATATCACTCAGTGTGATAGATACCAATTCTGAACAGCGGATGCCGGTGGCATACAAAAGTTCAAAAATTGCTTTATCGCGGCAGGGGTAACGCGTGGGCAAGTGATTGTCTTTAATAAGATCAAGCAGGAAGAAAATTTCATCTATGGTCAATACGGTGGGAAGTTTGCGATCAATGCGTGGCGATTTGATAGCGATATTCAGGACGATTCCCTGATGCTGGAGAAATTGTTGCAGTGAACGGAGGCATGAACATTTGCGTGCAAGTGAAGGCTTGCTGATTTTCTTATAAAACAGCGAAACAATATAGCGTCGCACAATATCATCAAAGCTCTGAGGTTTTGATGGAGCACTGGCCGTTACGTGATTCCAAAAGTCGATAAGTTGGTGTAAATCGCTTTCGTATGCGCGTATGGTATGAGGAGAGGCATTTTTTTCAGCATCTAAAAAGGTAATAAACTCTTTTACTTTTGTTTCAAATAATTCTTTATTCATACCCTATTCCCTTGCTAACCCTCCGTTATGGTGGTTGCTATTTTCTCAAGTATTGGCGCTAAATACAATGAGATGGTAAAAGAGATGCAGGTTAATACGTCCGTGCGCATTTTGTACTCAAAGGGGTTGTATGATGAATTATATTTCCGATATCGTCCAGACATTACGTCACGCTACCAAAAAATTTTCAGTGCCATTGGCAGATGCGATCATTGTCGAATATGGAAAAGATCCGTATCTCATACTGATTTCATGCTTATTAAGCCTGCGGGCCAAAGATGCGATGACGATTCATGTGTGTCGCAAACTTTTTGCGCATGCGCGTACGCCCCAGCAGATGGTTGCGCTTTCGCGCGCCGAACTTGAAAAGTTGGTGTATCAATCAGGTTTTTACAAAAACAAAGCGCGAGCGCTCCATAACGTGAGTGTTGAGATTATTGAAAACTATGGTGGCAAGGTGCCGCGGTCTAAAGATGCCTTATTAGCAATGAAGGGTGTTGGCCCCAAGACGGCAAACCTGGTTGTTGCATTGGCGTTTGGGCAGCCGGAAATTTGTGTTGATACGCATGTGCATCGGATCTCAAATAGATTGGGTCTTGTGCATACAAAAAAGGTTGAAGATACCGAAGAGGCATTGCGTATGATGTTGCCAAAGAAGTATTGGATTGAGTGGAATAAGCTGCTGGTGATGTGGGGACAGAATGTGTGTACGCCGCAATCTCCGTGGTGCAGTCGTTGCGCAGTTCGGCAGTGGTGCAAACGGGTTGGTGTGACAAAAGCGCGATAAAGATGGTGTATTATCAAAAAACGCAATAGATGCTGCAATACAAAATAAAAAACGGCCTCTTTCAAACCCTGTTTAACCTAGTTATTTTGGACGCGATTTTTGTCATCCCGGGCAAGGACCCGGGATCCAAGCTCTCATGGCTTAAAAAATTGATCATATAAATCGAGCCATTGTGGATTTTGTTGCTCGATAAGTTCAATTTTCCATTGACGTTGCCACCCCTTAAGTTATTTTTCTCGCCTTAGGGCATCGTTGATATATTTGTACCATTCAACATGAACAAGCCGAGTAAGCCCATATCGCTTGGTGAAGCTCTCTATAACGGCGTTTTTGTGCTCCAACATCCGTCGTTGCAAGTTATTGGTAATACCTATGTACAAAGTACCATTATGTTTATTGCATAAGATGTATACAGCAAATGGTTCCACGTTCTCACTATCTATATAAAATAACCATGGATCCCGGGTCCTTGCCCGGGATGACAAAAAGCTAATCAGGTTGACAAAATCTACTCGAAATGAGAAAGATCCTGCATTCTAAAATCTTTCTTACAGAATGCCACGCACAAATAGGTTTCGAAAGATGGCTAATAATAAAAAACGGCGGAACTTTCATCCCGCCGTTAAATTTATTATCGTTGCTTATTTAAGCAGCTGAAGGGACGACAACTTCAGCTGTTGCTGGAGCAATTTCTTTTTTGCCGAACAGTTTGTTCACGCCTGCTACGATTGTTGAATCTTTACC
>JAHFBS010000091.1 GCA_023249895.1 bacterium
TTGTCATGGCGATCCCACCTTCGTTTTCCTTATTTTACCGGGGAAATGTTGCAGTATCAAGGACGCTTTTGGCCATTGAGCGGCATTATTGATTGGTACATAGCTTGCTGGAGCCGTCTCAGTTTGCTGAGAAGCGCGTGTAGTAGGCTGATTAGGCGCATGCGGAGCTGGAGATGCTACTGTTTCACGTGGTCGTGGAACGTAGGTAAAGGTGTGACAATTTTTAAAACAACGGGTAAAGATGGGAAGCCATTTGGCCCGTGTTTCTTCTATTTTATTCTTAAAAAACGAGCTGTCTGAGCTCAGTTGAATCGTAACTGATTGATTTTGCTCATTGATGGCAACAAAAGTTGCTTGAGCAAATATTGAACAAAGTAAAGGATCGTTGAGATGGGTGACTTCTTGTAGGAATGAGCCCCACCCTCCTACGCCCCCACTTTGTTCGTGGCTACGGCGGACAGGTCCGCCTCCACCTTCGCTGCACTCCAGGTTTCCGCCGTCGGTTTTGCTGTGAGTGTTAAGATGGCTTTGTTCCTGAGTTTTGTCTATGCCAGGGGTATTTTCCTGTGAAGAAATTTCGGGTAGTTGATCTGACTTTTGTTGGGTCAATTCGTGTGGAGAGTGATTTACGTATGTTGGTTGTGTGCTTGCTTGTGGCGTAAGGGGATGTGTCATTATTGGCACCCCAAAGCCTGTTGGTACCGAAGTTTCTTTACAGATCTTGATTAAGTTTTCAAGATCAACAGCATCAACTTGCTGGCATAACTGTAGTAACGTCATTTCTAAGAAGAGATGTTTTTTGGTTGTTCTGAGAAATATTTCTTCTTGCGACCATAGTAAGGTGAGTATCGCGGTCAATCTGCTCAGTGAGCATGATTTTGCGCAGATTGTAAGTTCTTGCGTATGTCGTGCCATTACGCCGGGAAGGTTGGTGACGTTGTACTTGGTCCATATCAAGGCCCGACAGAGTTGAATGATCATATCCCACAATAATTGTGGCGAACGCTGTTCAAAATGAATCTGCGCCAAATGTTCAAGTAGTTGCGACACATTTTTGTTAATGATGTGGGTGAATAGCGTAAAAAGATCCTGGGTACTAATCTTGCCCAGTGCCTCAAGTACCGTTTGTTCATCGATGGCCGTGCGTGAAAATCTGATACGTTCAAGCAAGTTGATGGCATCGCGTACCGATCCTTCCGTTTCATCGATGATAATATCAAGGGCTGCATCATCAATGCTGATATTTTCGTGCGTGCAGAGCGTGCGTATGTGCTCTTTAAGCTGCGTGCTTTTGAGCGGATTGAATACGGCTTGAAAACAACGTGAAGCAATAGTTGCAGGGATTTTGGGGACCTCGGTTGTTGCGAGAATAAAAAGTGCCGATATAGGCGGTTCTTCTAATATTTTTAGACACGCGTTGAATGCAGCTTTGCTGAGCATATGTGCCTCATCAATGAGGTACACTTTCTTACGTCCCAGCAGCGGCAGATAATTGGCAGCATCAATAATTTGACGCACATTATCAACACCGGTGTGAGAAGCAGCATCAATTTCGATGAAATCTGGATGATCTCCCTTGCTCATAGCCCGGCATGAAGAGCATTCAAGGCAGGGCAGTGCGCATGAGGACGTATCATGCTGGAACTCCGGAAGCTTCTCACAATTGATTGCCGCCGCAAAAATACGTGCAGTTGACGTCTTGCCACACCCTCGTTGTCCCGAAAAAAGATACACGGGAAAAAGTTTGTTGAGCGCAAGACTGTTCTTGAGCATAGTGACTGAAAGGCTTTGCCCAACAACGTTATCAAACGTTTGTGGCCGCCATTTGCGTGCAAGATTTAAATTATTCTTTTCTGTCATGATAGTGATGCGCTAAAAATAGGGTTAACTATGTAACGAACGGACCAAGTATAGCGGCGACTTCTGTGCCCTACAATCTTATACTACAAGCTGTTGTATTTTGATTAAACACTGCGTTT
Source organism: bacterium (assembly GCA_023249895.1). GTDB lineage: Bacteria > Babelota > Babeliae > Babelales > RVW-14 > UASB124. The sequence continues at coordinate 1,980 of JAHFBS010000091.1, forward strand.
TTTAAGGGGAATAATAATGAAAATGATGTGTATGGCAATCGGTTGCGTGGTAATACTTTTTAGTACGCTTTATGGCATGCATCAACGATATGTTGAAGAGGTTTTCTTTAATGAATTGTCACGGCAAGAACAGAGCTTGTTGGTATATGATGCAATTACGGCTAAAGATCATCAGCGGCTTGCTTCGTATATTATCAATGGCTGGCCGCATAACTCCCCCTTAGGCATTCAATCACATCCATCATGGACAGCTCTTGCATGGGCCATCTTTTTTAATCATGTTGCATCGGTAAAAGTTTTGATTACGGCAGGGGCTAACGCCATGAGTATTGTTGATAAAGAAAATATTGCGTTATGGTTTGCGCGGGGATTTGGTAATCGGGAAAAAATAATTACACTTCTTGAGCAAGCAGGCTTTGCTGGCGAGCCAGATGATGAGACATGTGTCGATAAAATAATGAAGGCGTGCGGTTTATGCTGCTTGTGTGTGCCCTGGTTGGCATTGGTGATCAAAGAAGAATTAAGTTCATAAAAAAATAAGGGCAAGATACAGAGAAATTACACCCCCGCTGCTTCCTTCCGGACCTGACGGATTCTGCGTAACGTCAACTTACCTTGCCCAATTTTCTTTGGAGAGAGAGGGATTCGAACCCTCGATGCCCCTTTCAGGACATACACGATCTCCAATCGTGCGCTTTCGACCACTCAGCCATCTCTCCTTGCAAGCTTAGTTAGCTTTAGGAGCTTTTTTGGCTTCTTTTTTTACGTCTTTAGTTTCGCTTTTGTGCTCAACTTTAGACTCTGCTTTTGGTGCTGGTTTTACCGCTTTAGCTTCCTGTTTAGGCTCAGCTTTAACTCCTTTTTTAGGCTGTTTTTCCTCTGCTTCAGCTGCTACAGGTTGTGCGGCAGGTTTTGCATGAGGAGCCTTAGGTGCTGCTTCTTTTGCTGGAGCTTGTCGTGCATGTTGTGCAGCGCGGGAATCAGCGGCTGCTTTTGCAGCGGCTTTGCGAGCTTCATTTTCGGCTGCGCGTTTAGCATCTTGTTCTGCGCGTACTTTGGCTTGAGCTGTTTCGAATTCTTTAAGACCTTCAAGAATCCGACCTTCAAGGTAGTTCAATACAAAGCTGATAGCCTTAGGAGAGTCATCGTTTGAAGGAATGACATAAGAAATACCTGATGGATCGCTGTTGGTATCAACCAATGCAACAACAGGAATACCAAGGCGCATTGCTTCTTTAAGCGCGGAATGTTCTTTTTTAACATCAATAACAATCAAAGCTGCAGGTGGGTAATCGAAATCAATAATGCCACCAACGTTTTTTTCAAGACGAGCAATCTCTTTTTGGATCATGCTAATCTCTTTTTTCTTATAGTGAGTGGCTGATTTTTCGAGTACGTCACGCATATGAAGAAGGCGTGTGACTGCTTTTTTTACTTGATCATAGTTGCTGAGAGTGCCACCAACCCAACGATGAACAACAAACGGCATACGTGTTGTTGTTGCAGCGTGTTGAATAATTGATTGAGCAGGCTTTTTGGTACCAACAAAAAGCACCTTGCTGCCTTTGCTTGAAACGTCTTTAAGAAAGTTTCCAGCGCGTTCCAAAAGAATTGCAGTTTTGGAAACGTCAATAAGGTGGACGCGATTTTTTGCTCCCCAGATATAGGGACGCATTTTGGGCGACCAGCGTGATGTTTTGTGACCAAAATGAACACCAGCCGTAAGCATTTGCTTAAGATCGATCATGTAGTTCTCCGGGTTTTACCTATTGTTTCTTTGGGTCATCAAAGACCACCCGCGATGCCAAGAAACAAGATTAATAATAAAAATCAACAAAAAACGACCTTCAAAGGGTATCAAATTAGCCATATTTAGCAAGTAGGACGGTCGTCTGCACCAATGACTTTGTTTTCCTTGAGTGTCGTAATATATTTCTTACCTACTAATAAGCCAACAACCGCCCAGACCACCGACAGTCCGCATGAGATTGTCGATGCTGCTACAAGACACATATATGGTGCGGTAATAAGTGTAGTGATGTAGTTGAACGATGACCCCATGGTCTTGGATAATGTTCTGCCAAACGATTCAATCCAAGCCTTAGATTTAAATTTGATGTCTTTGGTAGTTGGAATAAAGAGTATTTCGCGTAATGGATGGTTAAATCCGTAGTTAAGCGCACGTAGTATGACCATCACAATAAAAAACATGCTCAATGTTGGACACAACAAGGGTGCGACGGCAAGGGCTACCGTGACTACGGGCATAACCAATAAGCTTGCTTTTACGCCCACGCGTTTAAGTAATGTAGTGGTGCCAAAAAGGGCAAAAAGAAGGCTTACAAATTGAAATGTTCCGGTATATAACAGCATGAATAAGCTCATGTCATAAACACGATTGTTGCTTGCAAGTGACATCAGAACATGCATTTGATAGTCAAAAATAATACTTATAATTTCATAGCTTGCTACGAGCCCAAAAATACCTAAAACATAAGGCTCCATGAGCATAAGGCGGAGCCCCTCAAACATATTAACTTTTTTCTTTGATTTTTCTTGTTGTTGATCGCTGCGGTAGGCCGCTTCATAGCCATGAAGGCTTTCAGTAGGAATCTTGGAATTAATGTAATAAATACACGCAATAGC
>JAHFBS010000003.1 GCA_023249895.1 bacterium
CGTTGTTAACGTTAATGCTTGCTGCATAAGGGTGACGATATCAGTGAACAGCGTGGTGGCGGTTACTGCATTAAGATTCGTAATGAATTGAGTTTCTTTAGCTGCAGCATCTTGAAGTTGTTGTTGCTTTTGATTAATTGCTGTTTTAAGGGCTGCAACATTGCTGCTTATGTAGGACGGTAGATCTTCTGCAAGCAGATGTCTGAGTTGGGTGAGATCAGTGGGCGTGGTAGCTGCATTAATGGCAGCGGTAAACGCGGTGCCTACGGCGTCGGTAAAATCTGTTCCGCTGATCGGTGTGTAGGTTGGAACAAGCACGATATTCAAAAGTTGAAGCAGCACTGCAACCGTTGTCGCCGCTTTAAGATTCGTAATGAGTTGGATTTCTTGTATTCTCCTGGTAATTGCTTGCTGAAAATTGGGGACGCTTGAATTTAACCATGTTGGAACGTTGGCGATCAATGAAAATAGCGTGTTACATTGATCGCTCGTTGCTTGTGATGTGGTAACATAAAACGCTAGGCTAAAAGCAGTAAGAAAAGTTGTCGCATTAGTGCTTGATATCATTGTTAATACTAACGCTTGCTTGAGAAGCGTTAGGTTGTCATCGAATTGAGTATTTTTTGTTGTTAACACTGCCTGCAGTTTTGTGATTAAAGGTGTTTCAACATATGGAGCTTTTTTGTTAGTTAATGCTTGTAGCACGCTTGAAAAATCTGCCGTTGAGTATTTTGTTTTTGCCAGAGTTACATAATTTTGAAATGTATTGAGATTTTCTAATGTTGTTGAGAGTGTTATGCCCTTAATGAATGCTGCTGCAAGTGCATTTACCATACTATTTTGATTATATACCTTGTAACCTGTGTCCAATATGATCTCAAAAATGTTTCTTCCATTACCTCCTTCAGTCAGTAGTGCAAAAAAATCATTAAGTGTAGCGGCTGCGCTTGCAACAGCAAGAAATCCACAATAAAATTTTTCTTGCGTATCAGGATTAAATGTGATGTTAAGTGCGGTTCGTGCAGTATCGAAGTTGACTTTGAAACTGCGGAGTTTTTGAAGATCTTTCGCCGCTGCAGCAAGATCGACGCCATGAATAAGAGCCTTTGTGAAAATGTTCTGAGGATTGCCGAGTATGTATGCTCCAGTTGCTAATTGAGCAACCGTGGCGCCATCTCCTGGCAGGTTATTGTTATTAATAACAAGATCAAAAATGGTGGTGTCTGTAGGGCTTCCTATAGGAACTCCATATTGAATGTCTGTCCAAAAATCAGTTATGGTTCCAGCATTCAAGCCAGCGAGATTCAAAAAAGTCATATATAAAGTGTATTGAATGGCACCAAGCCTTGAATCGTTGGGGTGGTTGGCTTTAGCTTCGTTAAGTCGACTTTGAAGCATCGCGATATCACTGATGGTGTAGGTTAGGCTGTATGCGACCGCAAGAAAGGCGAGTCCGGCACCCTGTTGAAGCGATTTGTAAGTTGCTTCCCACACAGCGGCAAGATCAGGAAGGTTGGTGACCTGGATTGCTCCATACAAAACATCGCGCGTGTTATAATTTGCTCCATTAATGGTGAGGTAGCTCGCCCAGGTTGTAGCGTTCAACGTATTTGCTAATTGACTGAGATATGTTGCTTGGGCGTTTGCTAGATTTGTAGCAGTATCAGTGCTACTACTATTGGCCCAGAGTCCAGGCGTTACTCCTACGATGCACAGCACTGTTGCTAAAAACAACTTTACCATCTTCATGACCATCTCCTTTGCGCATAAAAAAATACCTGAAAGCACTCTAGCGAAGTTGCGTGGTGCTTTGCAAGAGATCGCAAAGTCTGCAGACCGAGGCGGAAGAGATAATGAAAAAGGGCGCCCGGATGTGCGCCCTGTGCGAATGATCAGTGATGTGAAAAAATGATTAGTTTTTTGGAAGCTTCTTTGATATCAATTCGCTATTGATGTTTGTTTGTAGCTTTTTCATAAATGCAGTTGTACGCGCTTTGTTCAGCGTTGCTTTTGCGGCGTTGAGAGCATTTTTTCTTGTTGTAGCGGCAGCTTTATTGGCCGAAGTATCAGCGCGCGTAGTAACTGGCGATCGCACCATGCCTGAAGGAATAAGCGTTATAAGTGTTGTAAGGGCTTTGTAGATATGATTGGCAAAATTTGTTGTTACCGGTGTTGCTATCTTGAGGGCATTAGTGAGTGCACTATTCAGCCCATCAAAGGTTATAGAGCTTGTATAAAATTGTGTAACATAGCCGACTTCGGTTGCTATTTTGGTAAGATCTGCAGCGTTTATAGCAGCGTTTGTCGTTGCCGTTGTGACGAGGCTGCTTAGTTGATTGCATTGTGTATCGGTAGTGACAAGTCCTGCTGCCGTCTTGAGCGCAGAAAGCACAGCAGTATTAAGATTTGTCTTGAGTGTTGCATCAGTTGTTGTGGTGCCGACAACATTATTTAATGCTGCTACTATTGAATCAAAATTTTTGTTGGTAGTTGCAAGATTGAGTGCATCGATTTTTAATCCAAGGTCAATGGATGCGAGTGGGCTTGCAAAAGTTTGACCATACTTTGCTATTGCGGCTGTCGTGGTTATAAGGCTTTTGAGTTCTTGATAATTCGTTGGTTGAGCAAGTGTTATCGCTTTGTTGAATGCATTAAGAAGGGTTGTGCCAAGTGTTGCAAAGCTGGTGTCGGGATAAGCGGGCGTATAGGCGAGTGCATTATTGATGATGCTTTTTACTGTAGCGTAGGTTGTTGCGCTGACCATGCTTGTGTTAAATGCTGTAGCTTGAGCATTTAAAAAATTTAGATCTTTTGTATTGAGGGCGGATTGAATGGTAGCGAGCTCGGCTGCGGGATAGCAGTAAGTCGTAAGATTAGAAAATTTGGCCGTTTTCATTTGATCAAGCACTGCTTGTACTTGTTTTAATTCATCGGCTGTTCTTGCGTAATATGCTGCTTGTATAAGGGCTCTTTCTGATGACACATACATCCAAGACCATCGATAATCACCCATTGTGGCGTAGATAGATTTTTTTATCTGATCTAGTTGTGCTTCAATGGTTGCTCGTGTACCGGCAGTCGCATTCCAGGATGTATTTTGATTTAGATTGGTATTTAGATTCCACCCAGTCCAGAATTTTTGAGCATTTGCGCCGAAATTTACGTCACTTAAGGCGTTGGTAAGATCCTTCTTGAGCATAGGCGTTGGATATTGATTCAGATTCGTATCAGATGTATATATCGTCAGGCCAAGCCAAGGCTCAATTAAAAGATTTTGATCTGGGTACCAAAGTCGAGTCACCATTCTGTATTCAGTGGTACCGTCGTTAGCCATACTGCTGCACGTAGGTGTGTATACCATCAATCCGACAGCAAGCACTGTAAGATTCAACATCGACATAAAAACTTTTTTAAAATTCATACCTATCTCCTTATAAAAGAACCCATATTCATCGTGTTAACTTTTTTTATGAATCATCATGTCGCATCATATCCTCTCCTCGATTAGTGGCGCCTGCCTTTTTCCCAATACAGTTGATAGTGATTGAGTGACATTAAAAAAGCAAATGTTTGGTAAAAACGATGCACCAGGGCGCCCGGATGGACGCCCTGTACGAGTAATAAATGGTGTAAATAAACTATTTTAGTTCTTTGGTAGCTGTGTTGATAATGCATTTATCTGAGCTTTAAATGATGCCATAAATTTAGCTGAACGTGCTGTATCAAATGTTTTCTTCGCATCCTTTATAGCGTTTGCACGAGCAGTAGCGGCAGCTTTATTGGCCGAAGTATCAGCGCGTGTGGTAACTGGCGATCGTACCACGCCTGAAGGAATAAGCGTTATAAGTGTTGTAAGCGCTTTATAGACATGATTGGCAAAATTCAATGATAGCGGTGTTGTTATTTTGAGCGCATTAGTGAGTGTACTCTTGAGCTTATCAAAGGTTATTGAGCTTGTGTAAAATTGTGTAACATAGCCGACTTCGGTTGCTATTTTGGTAAGATCCGATGGGTTGATTGCAGCGTTTGTCTTTGCCGTTGTGATGATGCTGCTCAATTGGGCCACTTGTGCGCTGGTAGTGACAAGTCCTGCTGCCATCTTGAGTGCAGCAATCACGGCAGTATTAAGATTTGTCTTGAGCGCTGCATCGCTTGTTGTGGCGCTGACAACATTAGTTAATGCCGTAACTATTTGATCAAAATTTTTGTTCATCGATGCGACTTTAAGGGCAGTAGTTTTTGTAGTAACAAGAGCGTTGAAAACTGGGGTAAAATCAGAGCCGGAATCGCTGGAATCACCGCTGGTGAATTTTTTTTGTGCAGCGTTGATAAGTGAATAGGTAGCCTCATAGTTACCTGGTAGTGTTCCTGTTGCGGCTTTTATAAGTGCTTTTATAACGGCGGGACGGAGTGTTCTGCCGTATTGCTGCCTCGTTGCTGAGCTGCTGGGCACGTAATTGATTGCGTTGTTGACAGCAACTTGAATCGTTACAAAATCTGTTGCGGCGTTCAATGTATAAAGAGAATTCGAAAAATTTAATGCATCCTGGACGTCCTTTATAAGATTAGTGTCGAGGCCTGCAATAATTGCAACAGGAGACATACAGTCATAAGTTTTAAGGTTTTTTATATTAGTGATATAGCTTTGCACAAGAGTAAATTGTGTGGGTGTTGTTGAGTAATATGCCGCTTGTTGGAGAGCTTGTAGAATCATGGTGCTCTGATCAGGAATGATGTCAGCATAAGTATATATTGGAATGTATTTGATTACTTCATCAATGGTTCTCTGGATACCAGAATTAGCGTTGCTGTAGATTTGTTCATTTTGGTTCTTAAACCAATTACTCCAGAATGTTTGAGCATGTGTTGCAAAGCTAGGGTCGGTTGAATGATCAATAAGTGAGGCTGAGCTGGGGATTGGTGTTTGTGTGAGCAGTAGGTTAAGGACGTAATTATACATAGAAAGATTAGACGCAAATAACATTGAATGTAGGGAAAGTGTTACGAAACTTACAATTACAATAGAAAAACATTTTTTAAAATTCATAACCTGTCTCCTCATAAAAAACTGAAACCAACACACTAAAGAAATAAAATGCCCAGCCCAACCTCTTTTTATGAATCATTATTTTGTACCATGATTTCTCCTCTCTTTATAACAATAAATTATCAAGCAACATGTGTAAGAACTTTAGCTGAGTTGGTGGTGTCTTTGCAAGAGATCGCAAAGGCTGCAGAACGTGGCGGAAGAGACACTGAAAAAAGGGCGTCCGAATGGACGCCTTTTTTCAGTAATCAGTGGTGTAAAGAAACGGATTAGTTCTTTGGTAGCTGTGTTGATAATGTATTTATCTGATTTTTAAATGATGCCATAAATTTAGCTGAACGTGCGGTACCAAATATTGTCTTCGTAGCTGTTACAGCGTTTGCACGAGCAGTAGCGGCAGCTTTATTGGCCGAAGTATCAGCGCGTGTGGTAACTGGCGATCGTACCACGCCTGAAGGAATAAGCGTTATAAGTGTTGTAAGCGCTTTATAGACATGATTGGCAAAATTCAATGATAGCGGTGTTGTTATTTTGAGCGCATTAGTGAGTGTACTCTTGAGTTTATCAAAGGTTATTGAGCTTGTGTAAAATTGTGTAACATAGCCGACTTCGGTTGCTATTTTGGTGAGATCCGATGAGCTGATTGCAGCGTTTGCCTGCGCCGTTGTGATGAGGCTGCTTAGTTGATTGCATTGTGTATCGGTAGTGACAAGTCCTGCTGCCGTTTTGAGCGCTGCAATTATAGCAGTATTAAGATTTGTCTTGAGCGTTGCATCGGTCGTTGTGGCGCTGACAACATTAGTTAATGCCGTAACTATTTGATCAAAGTTTTTGTTTATCGATGCGACTTTAAGGGCAGCAATTTTTGTAGTAACAAGAGCGTTGAAAGCTGGGTTAAAATCAGAGCCGGAATCACTGGAATTACCGCTGGTGAATTTTTTTTGTGCAGCGTTGATAAGTGAATAGGTAGCTTCATAATTACCTGGTAGTGTTCCTGTCGCGGCTTTTATAAGTGCGTTTATAACGGCAGGACGGAGCGTTCTGCCATATTGCTGTCTCGTTGCTGAGCTGCTGGACATGTAATTGATCGCGTTGTTGACAGCAACTTGAATCGTTACAAAATCTGTTGCGGCGTTCACTATATAAACAGAATTCAAAAAATTTACTGCATCCTGGACTTCCATTATAAGACCAGCGATGTTTGCAATACTTGCAATAGGATATATGCCGTCATTAGTTTTAGCGTTTTGTATTTTAGCGATATAGTTTTGTACAAGCGTAAATTGTGTTGGCGCTGTTGCGTAATATGCCGCTTGTTGGAGAGCATATAGAATTTGGGTGTAACAACCACCTACATCAGAACTGATTCCAGCATAAGAACATGATTTAGTATAGTTTGTTGCTTCATCAATGGTTCTCTGGATACCAGAAGCAAGGCTGCTCCACGTTTGTTCAGTTTGGTTATGAACCCAATTATTCCAGAATGTTTGAGCATGCGTTGCAAAGTTAGGGTCGGTTGAATGATCAATAAGTGAGGCTGTGCTCGGGATTGGTGTTTGTTGGAGGAATTGAGTAAGGACGTAAGCATGCGTAGAAAGATTAGAAGCACATAACATTGAATGTAGGGAAAGTGTGACTAAGCTTACAATTACGATAGAAAAACATTTTTTAAAATTCATAAACTGTCTCCTTATAAAAAAACTGAAATCAACACACTACCTCTTTTTATGAATCATTATTTTGTACCATGATTTCTCCCTGATTGGCTTTCTTATTATTCCACGTCTATTCAGTTGCAATTGAGATTACAACACCTCCGCTGCAAGCTTTGCCAACGCGCTGCGTTCACTCTTTTCAAGAAACACCGTACCAAAAATTTGTTGGCTCTTAAATTTTTCGGTAGTAACCGTTAGACCATTACTGGTGAAATCAAGATAAGGAGAGTCGATTTGGTAAGGGTCGCCGGCAAGAATAACTTTGGTGCCTTCTCCGGCGCGGCTTACAATGGTCTTGACTTCGTGTGGGGTTAAGTTTTGTACTTCATCAATGAAGACGAATTGAAAGGGGATTGATCGTCCGCGCATATAGGTGATTGCCTCTAGACTGATAATGCCCTGTTGTTGCAGCCGTTCTACCATATGATGTTCACGTGGACGTTCGGGTTGGCGTTCAGCTTCTTCTTGGCGATCGCGAAAATTTCTTTTACGATCGCGGCGTTCTCTTTTATGAAATCCCAGCGACTCTTCGGTACCACGCAGCATTTGGCTGGCGATATATTCAAGATTGTCGTGGACCGGCTGCATCCAGTAATGAAGCTTTTCTTGAATATCTCCCGGCAAGTAACCGATATCGGCACCAAGCGAGACGACCGGTCGAGTGACCATGAGTTTGCGGTAGAGATGCTCGTAGGCAACTTTAACCAAGCCAACCAACAGTGCCAAAAATGTTTTACCGGTACCGGCAGGTCCCACCAGCGTAACTAATTTGACCCGATCATCCATAAGAAGATCAAGCGTCATGAGTTGTTGTACGTTTTTAGCCTCAAAGGTATGAAGAAGCCGAATCGGTTCAACTTCTTTAAATGCTTGTTGGCCAAGATGCCTGAAAAGTCGGTAATCGTTAGCATTCGCTTCGTTTTCGGTGATGATAAATTGGTTGGGATAAAGCGTTTCTTTGCCAATAAGTGAAAGTAGGCTATCGTGCGTGAGGTTTGATAGTTCCTGCGCGGGAAGCTGCTGTCGTATCCAGCCTTTGTAAAACTGGTCATAGGTAACTGTTCCCTTTACGTAATCTTCAGCATCAAGCCCAAGCGCATCAGCTTTGACGCGAACATTGATGTCTTTGGTAACAAGGGTAACTTTATTACCTTCTTTAATGAGATCATTAACGATTTGTAAAATGACATTGTCTTTGACAAAATGCATGCTTCTGAGCGAGGGGATGGTGACATTAGGCGGGTTTTTGTAGACGCGCAAAATAGACCCGTCGGTGTAATGGTTAAGCGGGACTCCGTCGCCTAAATGCCCCCTTTGCCGCAAGGCATCAAGGTGCCTAATAGCTTCGCGAACATTATGTCCTTTTTCGCCGCCTTCTTTTTTGAACGTATCAAGTTCTTCAAGCACGATGAAAGGTATACCAATAACAACGCCCTTAAACGCAAAAATTGCATTTGCATCGTGAATGAGAACGTTGGTATCAAGAATAAAAATGCGGTTGTTGCGTAGGCCGGTATACTTCTTTTCGACCTGTGCTGAGGGTTTTTCTGGCATTGCGATCTCCTCCCTGCGGTTTGATGGTAATAATACGTGGATAAGAGCATAGGCGAGCATCCTCCTCTCATGCAAGATATTTGACTATGATCCTTGCGTGGTTGAAAAGTGATGATAAAAAGGGCATAGTAGTACGTAATTTTGGTCCATCACGATTACGGAAGGTTCCAGGTATGGAAAAGAATAACCTCTTGTATAATCTTCGGCATTCAGCATCACATCTATTGGCGCAAGCCGTTACGGAACTTTTTCCAGGAACGCTTTTGACGTTGGGACCAGTTACCGAAAACGGTTTTTTCTACGATTTTTTGCCATCACGCAATTTTAAAGAAGAAGATCTTGAAGCTATTGAAAAGCGTATGCATGAAATTGCCAAACGCAATGAACCGATTATCGGCAAACAGGTAAGCAAAGATGAAGCCCGTAAGCTTTATCAGGGCAATAAATTTAAGCTCGAATTAATTGACCAGGCTGAAGGCGATACGGTTGGCCTTTTTTATCAAGGATCATTTTTTGATCTGTGCAAAGGTGGTCACGTTGCCTCGACTGGTGATCTAAAGTATTTCAAACTTACCGGAATTTCGGGTTCATACTGGCGTGCTGACCGTCAAGGTACGGCATTGCAGCGAATCAGCGGCGTATGTTTTGAATCACAAGCTTCGCTTGATGCCTATCTGCAACACCTTGAAGATGTTGCGACGTATGATCACCGTCGCCTTGGCAAACAACTTGATCTGTTCTCATTTGATGACGTTGCTCCGGGAATGCCGTTCTTTCATCACAAGGGTTTAATAGTTCTGAATAAACTTATTGACTATCTCCGTCGCATGCGTGGTACTAAGTACCAAGAAATCAGAACCCCTATGATTATGAATGAGTCGTTGTGGCATACATCAGGTCACTATGACAACTACAAAGAACATATGTACTTTACCCAAGCTGAAGGCGTTACTTGTTGCGTAAAACCAATGAACTGTCCTGGTGGACTTGTGGTCTACAAAAATCGTCCTCATTCATATCGAGAATTTCCTTTAAGAGTAGCAGAGTTTGGGCATGTGCATCGTTTTGAACTTTCAGGCGTTTTGCATGGATTGTTTCGGGTACGTTCTTTTACCCAAGATGATGCGCATATCTTTTGCACGCCCGATCAAATTGAATCTGAGGTTGTGTCTATTCTTGAATTGATTGAAAAAGTCTATGGCAAGTTTGGATTTGCCAAGATCAAAATGGCGCTTTCAACACGTCCTGAAAAATATATCGGTTCGCTTGATGCGTTGGAAAAAGCAACTGATGCGCTGCGCGATGCTTTACAAAAACATGGCGTCAGCTACAAGTTGCAAGAAGGCGAAGGCGCTTTTTATGGCCCAAAAATTGAAGTAAAAGTTGAGGATGCTATGGGCCGTGAATGGCAGTGTGGCACGGTGCAAGTTGATTTTTTCATGCCAATGAATTTGGGCGCAGAATATGTTGACTCAGACCAATCACGCAAAACCCCGGTCATGATTCACGTTGCGATTTATGGTTCACTTGAACGCTTCTTTGGTATATTACTTGAACACTTCAAGGGCCATTTCCCTTTCTGGTTAGCACCTGTGCAAATACGTGTTCTGACGATTACCGACGCGCAGCAAGCTTATGCTGACACCGTTGTTGATGCTTTGCGTGCGGCAGGCCTTCGCGCAGAACGTGATGCAGGTGGCGATCAAATTTCAGCACAAATTCGTCGTGCTCAGGTTGAAAAAATTCCATGGATGGTGGTCATCGGTCAAAAAGAAGTTGATCAAAAAACCGTGACGCTGCGTCATGTTGATGGCAAACAGGAATTTGGCATTTCGCTTGAGGCTCTTATTAAGCGAGCGCTTGAAAATAATGCATAAATTCTTTGGTAATATTTTATAGATGTGGTATATCCCGTTCATGCTAAAACGTGAACGGGATTTTTAATTAATTGAGGAATGGGTACGTGGTGAATATGCGTCGCATGATATTATTACTTACTGCTTGTTGCACTATTATTGGTGGAGCTTGTTGTGCAGATGAAATTTCAGCACGCGCAGATTCGTCTTCTCCGGTTAAACGTAAAAAAATAATTGTCTTGGTAAGCAAAGGCGGCAATGGCCATATGGCCGCCTGCAATGTGCTCAAAGAATCGTTGCCGGAGTATGATATTCAGGTGTTAAATCCTTTCGATATTGTATCGTCATTTAATGTCGTAAAAAAAGTTACCGCAAACAAACTTGATGGCGAACAGTTTTATGTAACGCTTGTGCAACATAATTTGGTACGCACTGCAAGTTTCTTAGCAAAGTATCCAGCGCCAATGTTTTTCCATATGCGACGTAACTACTTTGTGAAACAAATTGTTAAGTATTTACAGAAAGAAAAACCGGACTTGTTACTCTCAACTATTCCTTACTTTGATTATGCGGCAAGTACGGCCGCGCAACGCTGTAACATTCCATTTTTGCTGGTGACGCTCGATGCCAATTTGTATATGTGGCTTGGTGACTTTAAGAAATGTAGGAAAAATAATAATTACATTACCGTCGCGGTAAAAACGCCGTTAGTTATGCAGCAGCTTGAAAAATGCAACGTAGATCCTTGCCGCATTTATGAAGTTGGCGCGCCGCTCAGGAAAGATTTTTTTGAGCATAAAGATAGAGAAAAAATTCTTGCTGAATGGAATCTGCCGCGAGATAAACCGCTTGCACTCATTATTCGTGGCGGAACAGGATCAAGCCAACTTAAACTCTATGTGCAAACACTTCGTAAATTGAATAGACCCTTGCATTTGATGGTATGCGTTGGAAGAAATGCCGAACTTGCGCGACAGATCAAAAAAATCCCTTCTGAGGGCACGGTAAGTTTTACGGTTATTCCATTTACGCAGCGTATTTCTGATCTTATGGCTGTTGCTGATATGATTATTACGCAGCCAAGCCCTAATGTGTGCAATGAAGCAATGCAAAGCGGGGTCCCTTTGCTTATCGATCTAACCGGTCCCTGCCTCTTTTGGGAAGCATCAACCATGGATTGGATCAAGGCGCGCAATGCCGGTGCCGCATTCAAAAAATTAAAGCATCTTAATCGTTTGGTCGCAGAATGTCTTGAAGGAAAACTAAAATTTTCTAAGACTCGTGACAAAGAACCACGTTTTAACGCTGAGATCAAAAAACTGATTCATCATATTCTTGATGAACAAAGCAAAAAAACGGTTAGTAATAAAACCGACGAATTGCAATGTTGTTCAGCCACCCCAAACTTGCCAGTGTCACCCAAAGGTTTGAAAGCCCATAGCTAAAGAGTGGCAAAGGGATTCCTACAATAGGTAAAAGCCCGGTGACCATTCCGATATTAATGATAACGGAGAGAAGAATATGGACCATAAGTCCAAGTCCTACAATCTGTTCAAAAAAATTGGGGACGTTCATGATAATAAAGGTGATCCGGGCAAATAGTATGGTGTAGAGCATGAGCACCAGCATGGCTCCCAAAAATCCCCATTCTTCGCAGACTACTGAAAAAATACAGTCGGTATGATCTTCGGGCAGAAAATCGAGCTTATTTTGCGTGCCCTTCAAATATCCTTTTCCTGCAAAGCCTCCTGAGCCGATAGCAATTTTTGATTGTTCAATTTGATAACGTTCTTTACGCGCTTCGCCATATCCCATGAGAACTAAAAAACGTGTTTGTTGATATGGTTTGAGGCACTTCCAAAGGATGGGTGTGCCGATGATACACATAAGGCCAAGAACGACAAAAAATGACCGCGGAATTCCGACAAACCACAATAAGATGAGTCCGGTAAATAATGCCAAAAGGGCGGTTCCTAGATCGGGCTGTTTGGCAATAAGCAGACAACTGCACGCAAGAACAGAGAGCGGAATCAGAAAATCAGAAAAGGGGATTGGTGGATAGGCGTAAAATTTGGGCGTTTCAAGCTCCGTAAAATATGAAGCAATAAAGGCGGGGAGAAAAAGTTTAATAAGTTCTGAGGGCTGAAAGCGAAAGAAATAAAGCGAAACCCACCGCGTTGCCCCTTTGGCAATCCAGCCACTGACAATCGAATACACCAAAAGTACGAGTGTAAAAAAGTAGCCGCCCAGCGCAAAGCGTGATAAGCGTCTGACATCAAGCGCGCACAACAAAAAGTAGATGGCGAATCCTGCCAAGGCCCCAAGAAGTTGTTTTTTGAAGAAAAGTGAAAGTGGCTGATCGGGACGATAGGTTGCGCTGAAGACAAAAAGCAGCCCAAGGCCTACAAGCGTGAGGGTTATGCCAAAACTAAGCCAATCAAAATAACGAAAATAACGGCGATCAAACATGAGCATGGTAACACTTTATTTCTTGATATAAACTTACATCTGGTATTCGGGATAAATTGAGTTTACAGCATACTACGCATAAGATGAGTTTCCAAGATACTAATGATTCCACATTACATAGAACTTAAAAATTTCTTGAGTTATGGGCAAACACTTCAACGTGTTGATTTTCGCTCACATTCGCTCATTTGCCTGTCCGGCAAGAATGGGCATGGTAAATCGGCCCTACTTGACGCGTTGACCTGGGCGCTGTGGGGGCAGGCACGCAAACTTCTTGGTGCCATGAAGGCGGATGAAGGCCTCCTGCACCTTGGCCAGACCAGTATGATGGTAAGTGTAGAATTTGCGTGTAGTGGTGCGACATATCGCGTGCGGCGTGAATTTGCTCGAACCTATGGAAAACCTTACGCTGTGCTTGATTTTGAAATTTTTGATACCGTTGGAAATAAGTTTATTTCGCTGACTGAAAAGACTATTAAGGCGACACAAATAAGCATTGAACGGGTGGTGGGGCTTGATTACGAGACATTTGTGAACTCTGCCTTTATTCGTCAAGGACAATCAAACGAATTTTCAAAAAAGTCGGCCAAAGAACGCAAACAAATTCTGGCTACGATTCTAGGGCTTACGCATTACGATCAATTGCAACAAAAGGCGCTAGAAAAAGTTAAAATTTTTACCGATGAAAAAAGAGGCTTGCTGGTTTTGCAGGAGCAGTATGCGCAGGAACTGGCAACTGAAGCTGTGCTTATAACTCGTCTTGGCGAACAACAGAGCATGCTTGAAACGTGTAGATCGCACCTTGATGCGCTGGATGTATTGTTGCGCTCACTGCAGAACGACATGGCATCATGCCAGGCGTCGCAGCAAGCTGCACAAGCGTTGCACCAAGAAATTATTGCGCATCAGCAAGCAATACACGCGCAACGTGAACAGTTTTTTGCCGTTATGAATGCGTGGCGACAAACGCATGCAAGTCTTCTGCATCTTCCTGACTATAACGTGGTGCACGAAGCAAAACGTGTTTTGATGGAACGCGAAGCGCTGCTTATGGAGCAGCGGCATAAGGCGTTGCTCGTGCATGAACGCATGATGGAGTTGCGTGATCGTATGCAGCAACGTTCAAATCTGCTGAATGCAGACTATTTGTGTACGAGTGAATCTCTGGGACGCTCGGTGCATGAGTTTGAACTTGTCTATCAAGCCTGTCGTACCCAGCGAGAAAATGTTGAGCAGCAGTATCAGATATTGAAGAAAAAAACTGAGGTTCTTCGTGGTGAACAGGGAGCCTATGAGCGTGCATGTGCAACTCATGACAACGATGCGAAGGCCTTTGATTCTTTGAATCAGCAATTTGATAAGCGGCGTGCATTTTATCAGGTTCTTGTGCAACGAGGGAATTGGACAAAAAGCGAGCTTGCCGAACTTGAACATAAATGTGCAACGTTGAGTGCAACGCACAATCCTTCGTGTCCTCTGTGCGAACAATTGTTAACGGTAAAACGTAAACAGTTTCTTGGTGATCGCTTGCATGTACAGCAAGAATTTTTGACCCATCGGTTAGAACGATTAACCGCGCTCATGAAAAAACTTAAAGAGCTCTTGGTTGCACAGCACGAAGAACGTACAAAATTTTCGGTACGCATTGAACAGCAACAACACGAAAATCATCGGCGTGAGGAAGTTGGTCGCCTTTTGGCTGAATATGAACGTGAAGTGCTTGTTTTTGAACAGCAATTAGTATCTTTGCGCGAAAAAGAAGAAGCTGAAGCGGCAAAGTTGCAGCAGGCTCAACAACAACAAATAGCGGCGGCAGCGGCACATCAAACGGCTCAAACGACCGATACTGAACTTCTTGAATTTACGCGTATGATGAGTGAGCTTGAACAAGAAAAACAATCGTTGATAAGCGATGAAATTGTGTATCGCGAACTTCAGCTTGAACGAGCTCGTGTTGATCAGCAGATTGCACAGCTTGCATCGTTGAATCAGGTTTACAAAACACAACATAATCGTCGCACCCAATGTTCGTTAATGATCAAAGAACTCAAGCGTATGAAGCAGGTCGCTGAAAAGATGGCCGAACGATTACAGGCCTATGCCTTACTTGATGAACGTGAGCGAGCCCTGCGCCAACAGCTTGATGAACAAGGGCGTCAGCGTGAAACGCATATGCGTGACAAAGAGCAGTTGCTCCATGAAATAGGGAGCATCATGAGTGAACTGCAGCGTATTGCCAAAGTTAAGGAAGCAGCAGAACGTATTAAGGAGCAGATTAAACAACTTGATGTTGAGATTGATGACTATCAAGCTATCGCTACGGCAGCAAGTAAAAATGGCATTCAAGCGTTACTTATTGAGGAAGCAATTCCTGAACTTGAGCAGGAAGCAAATGCTATTTTGGGGCGATTAACGGATAATAGAGCACATGTTTTTATTGAATCATTGCGTGATCTTAAGAGTGGGGGCGTCAAAGAATCTTTGGATATTCACATTAGCGATAGTGCCGGTATTCGGCCTTATGAAATGTATTCTGGTGGCGAAGCGTTCCGTATCGATTTTGCGCTGCGCATTGCTATTGCAAAATTATTAGCGCGACGTGCAGGAACTTCGCTGCAAACACTGATCATCGATGAGGGTTTTGGCTCTCAAGATGAAGAAGGACTCTCGCATATTATGGAAGTGTTACACGCCATTCGCGATGACTTTGCTAAGATTCTGGTGGTTTCACACCTTGCCGAGTTCAAACACAATTTTCCGGTACATTTTATTGTTGAAAAAGGCCCTGTCGGTTCGATCATAACCGTTGAAGAACGCGGCTAAAAAAAGAAGAGCGCGAATCTCGCGCTCTTCAAAAACATATCAAGAATCTATTAGGGATTTATTTTGCTTTTTGCGTGTAGGATTTATACCCAGGCTTTTGGCATTTGCAATCTTTTTTGCCGCAGCATTTTTTTTCGCACGTGCATTTATGTTTTTTTGATTTGTGCTTACATTTTGTGCAATCTTTGTCAGTTGTATAGCAGGCTTTAGCTTTTTTGCATTTCATATTGCAGTTGGTGCAGGTGCAAGCCTTTCCAGCGCTGTCTGTCATCGTGCAATTGCCCAGAAGTGCAGGCGCTACGCCCAGTGCGGCAAGCAGAACACAGAATATCATCTTTTTCATGGATCTCCTTTCTGAGAAAACTTCCAACATTACACAATACCCACCCTACAAAAAAATTATACAAGGGGGAAGGGTTTATATTTTTTTGTTTGAAGCAATGAAAAAGGGGCGTGCTTTTTAAGGCACGCCCCTGATGTAGTGCGATATTATAATGAGGTATTTAGCTCTTAGCGATTAAAACGATCGCCGCCTCTGCCGCCACCAAAACCACCTCTGCTACCGCCAAAGCCGCCGCTACGGTTGCCGCCGAAGCCGCCGCCGCGATTGCCGCCGAAGCCGCCTGTGCGTTCTTGTGGTGGACGAGCTTCGCTGACACGGATTGATTGGCCTTTAACATCTGAACCATTCAAGCCGGCGATTGCAGCGTTTGCTTCTTCATCACCCATTTCAACGAAACCAAAACCACGGGATTGGCCGCTGAATTTGTCTTTGATAACGCGGGCTGAAATAACAGCGCCGTAGGCTGAGAAAACATCGCTAA
>JAHFBS010000004.1:0-1986 GCA_023249895.1 bacterium
CTGAGTGTGCTGTTGCTTTTTATTCAAGCGATTAATGCTCGTGGCATTAATTTTGGGAGTCGAGAGTCAAAGGTATTTGTAGAAGATGATGCTGCTCTAGAAATTGCTCCCTATGAAAAGATGATGGAGATTAAACTTGGAACGCTTGCAAATAATGGATTTGGTATTCTTGCGGGCAATCAGGTATATTTCAATACGGGTGTTTATACCTTCTTTAATTCAGTTTCAGATTTGGTTGGAACCTTAGAGCCAACGCAGAATCTTATTACACTTCAGCAAATTCTTCCAACGTATGATGGCGGGACCATGATTGCAAATCCAGGTGGACTTGCTGAAGTTAAAACCAACATCAATCAAGGCGTTAATCTAATTCGAGGCCAACCGTTATTTTTTGGAACCGATGATGTTGTCCTTGGTAATGCAGCCAGCCAACTTCGCATAGCCGTTCAAAATACGCTGAATACTAACATTTGGCTTCATGATGGGATTCTTTTCCTTCAGGATGATTT
The DNA here is from genome assembly GCA_023249895.1 of bacterium. Lineage (GTDB taxonomy): Bacteria > Babelota > Babeliae > Babelales > RVW-14 > UASB124. Next base: position 510 of record JAHFBS010000004.1, read on the forward strand.
ACGTCTTGGCGATGATGCCGTCATTAAAGATAGTGGACAAGTTCTTTTTAACAACAGACGGCTTTCGTTTGGGGGCGTAATATCTGTGTGGAATGGCGATATACTGTGGGATAACGCAGCAGATATTCAACTTAATAGCGCAGTAACACTTAATGGCATTTGGACATTTCGTGGCGATGGGCAAATCAATGGCAATGGTAACGTTATTGATATAGCAAGTGGAGGATCCATTGTTGTTGAAAAAGGATCGAAATTAAGACTTGCAGGAGTGCATATTAAGGGATTGGGGGGCGCTGGAACCATTAAACTTTTATCTGATAGATCTACGACGTCAACCTTAATTTTGACTGATGCTGTTCTTGAGATGGATGCAGATTACGTCTTTGATTCAGGTCATGTTTTTGTAGAAGGTAACTCAACAGCGATAACCAAATCTCACATACTTACATTTACCGAAAACCCAGTAACCCATACGCGTGGGAAAATTATTGTTGATCGTGTTGCTTTTACTTATGATACGTTAGCAACAATAGACCAGCTTAACGTTCGTCCACCGCTTATACTCGATCCTTTCCGTCATCATGCTGAAGTTATTGGCAATGGTGAAATAAGAACGATTCGTGAAGATACGGTGACTTATCATAATTATCGTTCGGCGCCAACGTTGCTCAAATATGCAATTGTTGCGCCGTACAGAAAATTTGAAGTCTTTCCTGAAGTTCTTGATGATGGATCCCAAAATTATGAGGTGCTGCTGAATGGTAATACCAATTTTATTGGTTTTACGTTGACCGAGGAGCAGGTATTTATTATTACGAATGGTGTGCATGCAACAACAACAAGTCTTATTCTGCGCGATTTCTCTCCGAATAATGTACAGTTCCAACCAGGCTCGAGTTTGATTTTTGGCGATCAAACGATGATTACGCTTTCGCGCAATGAAGCATTATCCTATCGATGGACGTTCTCAGGTCAAACTATTTTCCGTGGTGGTGGTTGCATTTTTGATCTTTCGAATGGTGGCGAGTTGGTAGTAACCGGTAGCGACTCTGTGTTGTTGCTTGATAGTATTATTCTTAAAGGTGTTTCACGTAAAAATATCAGATGTATGCATCCTTCAGCGCGTATTATCCTTAAAGATGTACAATGGCTTCAAAGCGATGATTTTGAATACGAAGTTGGCGGGCTTCATATTATGAACAATGTTAATTTTATCGGCCGTGTGAAGCCTGGAACCTTAGGCGAAAACTTTGAAGATTATTTTAGCTTTACGTATACCTCAACGAGCCTTTTGCGCGTTTTATCGCGCTCAACATTCTCACTGACACGCTACATGCCATTTGTTTATAACCCTGCTGACGGTAATACACGACTTGTCAGATTAAGTGATGAATCGGCAACCTTACTCTTGGATCAAGCAACGTTGCAAGCAACAGAAGGAGCGCAGCTTAATATTGGACAAGGATATATTATGATC
>JAHFBS010000004.1:1996-14722 GCA_023249895.1 bacterium
AGAAGATAACTACGCCCTGGGCGATGTGAGCATTGCTGATCCAAAAAATATTATTGATCAACCTGAGGGGGCAACGCTGGAGTCGTAAGCTCTTTTGAAATAACCGGATCTTTATGGAGGAAGGTGAGCTGCTTATAAAGCTCGGCACTCTTTGGATTGGGTGCGATGGAGCTTGAGAGCGGTTTACCTTCTTCTTTTTGATGGAGGTTTTGTAAATCAGCGGTTACCAAGTTGCCAATTAAAATGCGTTCCATGCGTTCAATAAAACTATCCAAAACATGGTGAACAACCGTATCAATTTCATCTTGAGCAAGAGAATCTTTTTTGCGTTTTGTCATGATCGTAGTAATTTTGTCCAAAATGATGCTTTGTGCGTGTGAATATTCTGCTTTTAATTCATCAGGGATTAGGCCAGGATGCATTTTGTGTTGAGAGAAGAGAGCCATTATTGATGCGTAAGCATGATCCCATATTTTGCAGAAAATTTCTTGTGAAAAGTCTGCTGGAACAAGATCTTGGAGCGCTGTTTTAAAAATAAGATCGAGTGTTCTTTTGCTAACGGCTGGAAAATTGTTGTCTTCAAGACTTTTTTGAAGAAGATTGCAAACATTGCCGAGCGTTATATTGATTTTCCTGCGTTGTTCTTCTGAAATTTTTTCCAGCGATGCCGATCGATGTCGTGTGATAAATTTTTTGGCGTACGGAATAATATTAACGCTGGGCAAAAAAGTATTTTCATCAGAGGTGCCGGCGATGGACCGAGTTGTTACAATATCGTCATCCTCTTGTTCTTTGGTTGGTTCGTTTACAAAAAAATCAGTATCGATATTTCCGGTAAAAATATCTTGTTTAATCTCGTAATCAGCGTCTTCAATAATGACCGTTTCATGCGTAGCAAATGCTGCGATGGGTAATATGCAGAGGGTAAAAAGACTGCAGGCAAAAAATTTCATGAAGTTTCCTTTCAATTAAAAGCGGTAGTCAAGTCCGGTAACAAAGGCGAAGGCGACTTGATGCCCAAGGCTATCGTAGTGGAGATAACCGTGACTATCGATACGACGTGTCAGAACGTTTGGTTGTCCATCAAGATCTTTGTACAGTCTGCCCGGGAAGAATAAGACAAGTTTGGTGTTCCAGTCACAGTGGTTAAGAATTTTATATACCGCGCGAAGATCAAATTCGGTACCAATCATGCGATGAGCGCGCTCTGTTGATTCCCAACCCTGAAATTTGGTTGGAATGCCATTAGGCAAGGTATTTCTGAATCGCGCAATTTGTTTTTCAATTGTTGGATCGGGATATTTTCCGTATTTATCCCATTTGCGCAAAGTTGCAGCTTCCCATAACCAGGTGATATCAGCAGTAAATGAAAGCGTTTCACGTTCTTTTTTGTAAGGATACCAGGTTAACCCGAGTCCAATGTATTGCAGGTTGCTCAGATCTTTGACGTCGTTAAAAGCGTACATGGTTTGATAGGCAATATTGAGAGGACGCGGAATGACTAGTCGATCAAAAATTAAATAGTTTTTTACCCCAAGTCCGCGATAACGCGAGCGCATCGGGACAAAGCCATTAAAGTATTTATCAACTTCATCATTATACGGATAATTATCGCCGGAAATATAACCAAGTGCGCCAGCAACTTTGAACGGATGATCTTCAAATTCGTAGCAGAGATCAAACATCGCCAAAAAGCCTTGATAGGTAAGTTTGTAAGGATTGCGGAAACGATGGTTGCCAAAAGTATCTGAGTTAATAGCCCCGACCCCTCGTCCTGTACTTACAATAACGACTGGTGTGGCGTCATCATTTTCAACAATATTTTGATCCTGCTGTGTAAGCTCTCGGTTATTTCGTGTGCGCACAAGATAGGACATTTGATTTTGCGGCTCAAAAACATTGTTGTCCGGTGCTGGAATTGGTAAAGCGTTTACATTTTGTATACGTTTTATTGGCGTCGCAGAATTTACTATAGCGGTTGATCCACTAAACCGTTTATTAAGAACATGACTAAATTGTGATTCTACGTAGCCAAAATTATTTATTGCTACTTGCTCAATATTGCGATCGATGGCGTGCATGCGTTGCCGTCCGGTTTGTCCTGCAACTTCAAGGTTGGCGCTCCATCCTTTATGGTGCCAATCTGCCATAACGCCAAGGGTAAAGAGCTTTGAACTTGAATCAGCAGACATTTCAATTTTTTGCTCAGGAGCATCGACATAAACTGCGTATTGTTCGAGCAGGAGATTTCCAAAGTCATTATAATGACGATTGAAATTAAGTTTCTGAACCCAGGTGTTGCGATTTTTTCCGCTTCCGCGTTCTGGGGGACCGTAAAGGCGTGATTGGCGATCAGGTTTGAGGTTGTCGGCAAGAGAAGAACTTGTTTCTTTCCATAAATTGTAATAAAGATCGAGGCTCATATCTTTGGTACCGCTGACGCGCAGTAAAATTCCTGGTGGCATAAAGGGAAACCGCGTAAAACCACCTTCGCCGGCCCATCCAAGATATTCAACTGCCAAATCATCATGATGGCCCAAAACAACGCCGCGACCAACAATATAAGGAAAGTAGCCGACTTTAAGAAATGTTGGTCGATCTTGAAACCGCTTACTAAAGACATCGAAATTTAATTTAAACCACGCTTGTTCAACAAAAATGAGCGGAAGGAGCGGCTTAACTTTAACATCACGAGCAACGACCATATTATCGAGCTCAGGTATTGCAATTTGATCGATAGTAAATGGTGCGTATTGTGCTTCGTCATTCCAAAAAACATAGTTAGTAAGTCGAATGCACGCTTGTGACGCAGGGGCTTTGTATTTTTTGGTTCCTTGGGTGAGGGCAATATCTAAATTAAGTTTGTGGCGGATGAAATTGTTTTGGTCATGATAATCACTGCGCAGGGTGTAGACGCTATCATAAATAAACAGATCATCTTTAAGCTCGCCGCCAAAATAAAGTTCAATATCGTTAGGTCCTGAAAGTTGTAATTGTGACATTTCCTCAAGACAGGGTTCAGTACCTTCGTTTGGTTTCCACCACTTCAATACCCACCACGGTTGCGTGGCAACTCCTTTATCGATGTGAGGGCCAGTTTCATCGGGCGCTAAATCTTCTGAGGGCTTACCTTCGGGAATTTCTTGATCTACATCAGCACATAATTTAGTGCGATTAATTGTTGGCGTAATTTGTTCGATTCCCTGGTCTTGGTCTGGTTCAAGTAGATCAGGCGGTGTATCGCTATGCGCGATAATGACCTCATTGTTTTTATCCGGTACGGGGGTGTCAATAAGCGCTGTTGTGGCATCTTCATCATCGACCATTAATTTTTCGACGTCGATGTTAGCATCAGTTTCATCGCCTTCTTGGTATTGCAATGCACCGGAAAGCGTTGAAAAGATGCTGCAGATGCCGAGCATCAAAGCATAGATATTTTTTTTCATGCGACCTCTCCTTTTTTAGATTTATAAGGGCTCAAAGGCGGGCTCAAGTGGTCCTCGTTGAGGAGCCGCTGGCTTTGATGCAGGTTCTTGTGGGGCGGCTGCTTTTTGTTCTTGTTGCGGTAATTCTTTATAGACTTCAGGTTGTTGTTGGGCCGTACGGGTTCCTTCGGCTGTTCCTGAAATAAGATATAACGTCGATGAGCTAAATTCTTTATGCTCTAAAACATTGCGGTTATAAAGAGTAATTTTCCAATCATCAAAGTGCGATGCGGGGGTTAGGATAACAAAAGCATCGTAGACAAACTTAAGCGCTTTTTGATACACCGGAGTTGGGCATGAAAGCACGGTCCAAGCAGTTGATCCAAGGTCGGATGGTAAGAGCCTTAGTCCTTGGTGTGGTTGGAATGTTTCACGTTTCTTTTCGCCTTTAAAAATGACCTTGATATCGATTGGTTGTCCTGTTTGTTCGCCTTGCGTTTCGGTTAGTTGCAAGCACGTAATTTTTTTATCAGTTTTGGCGGTAAGAAATTTGGCAAAAAAGTACTCGGTGAGCAATTTGTTTTGTCCGCGTCCAGAATCTGAGATGCGAACGAACTCTTGGGGCGTTTTGGTTGGTTCACTAATATAAATAGCGAGCGGTAACGTATTAAAGAAACGATTAACTTGGTGAGCAAGCGGAATTTCTTCTGATGAAAGATGTGATGCTCGAACTTGTAGTTCTGTCTTAAGGCTATGTTCTTGCCAGTAATTTGCCGTCTCATGATTACCTTTAAGATAGAGCATGTTGTCAGGATTTGCTTGCATAATGCGCATGACAAGACTGAGCGTTTCCATTGAGTAGGGCGAGCGACTTATCACATCACCCATTAAAATAATGTAGTAATCTGATGAAGTGACTTTAAATGATGTATCAATAATGCCGAGCTCTTTAAGCTTTACAAGGTCGCGTACGAATGAATGAAATGCGCCCTGAAGATTGCCGAAAATAACAATTTTTGATTGGAGTGTTGGAGAAATCTTACATACAAAATTTTCTTTATACCCTTTTTCCTCACGGAGCTTACTTACCTCATTAAGTTGTTGTTGAAAAAATTCTGGTGTCCACGCAGGATGGTGATGCAACCCAAGCGTGGCAAGAACCCATAAAAACTTTGTTGAGATGTTTGTTTTCCAATTTGGAACGAGTGTTTTGTAATAGTTGTTAAATTGAGGTTTGATCGTGTCATCAGTATCGGGTTTAATTGTTTCATCAGTTGATGTGGCATAAGCAATTGCGGTATCAAGTGTTTGAAAACCGGTCTTGTATGAAGGTTGTGGTAGAAAAACAACTATAGTGCTTACAAGAGCACCGATGCTCAAACCGATAACAAGTGTTTGATGATGTGATATAAAAGATTTCTTCATTACTATCCTCGCCGCATAAAAAGCGTAGGTAACTATATGAGGAGAATATAGGTTGTACCTAGTACAAGCAAGAAACACATGAGGATAAACAGGATGCTTGAAAGTTTTTCGAGTTTAATAAGTGCAAGCGCATGTCCATGAGGATGCTCTTCGACAATGGTCATGTAACGTCGAACCGTCAAAATCTGAACGGTGAAGACAACAAATGAAAACAGCAGAAGGAAAAGGAATATAGTATCAGCAAGGGTTGAATATCCAACGGTTGGCATCATTTGTTCGATAACAAAACGATACGTGAGAAGAGCGGTGATGGCAGATGCTGTTAACGTGAACATGCTAAAGGTATTAGCAAGACCGGTAATAAATGAGAGCAATGAAAGTATTGATGCTGAAAATAAGGGAATGAAAATAATAAGTGCTTTGCGTGAACTCGTTTTAACAAGATTAAGCGCAAAAAGTGCCTTAGGATTTTCGGTTTTTTTGGTGGCGTCTTGCTGGTCAAATTGGAGCGGCAAATATCCTGCGTTAACAAACAGGTCTTTAATCCCCCATCCGGCGGGCAAAACATTGTTTTGTATCTGGAAGCCCGATGCATCAACCGCATAAATCATCTCATGTGGTGTCACAAAATCGTTTGAAATTACAATTGATAGTTGGTGGTTCTCAAGGGGAAAATGATGAAAGCCAAGATTAGTATTTAGTTCAAAAAGTACATTGTATTTAGCAAAGATAAGTCCGTTCTCTGAAATTTTAATATCGGGCGGACTTTTGCTCAAAATTTTACCGTTATCAATGGAAAATTTTTCAAGTGTATCAAGCGTGATTTCATCACCATTAAATTCAAACCAGATAACTGAATCAATTTTAAAATTATTCTTTTCGATATTGAAAATAGGAATATCGCGTATAAACATACCGACTTTAACGCGGACTGAAAAAGGGCCAAGCTTTTCGAGTTCCTTGGTGGTGAGCGCTTTGAGTTGTGGAATGGTATCAGTAACGTTGGGACGATAGGAATTGATACGGAATGCAAGCGGCAGATATGTTATGACGACTAAGATCATTAAGACTTTAAAGTGTACGGTATGAAAATTAAAAAATTTTTTTAAGTAAATGAGTAGATGTGTTGTGTTCATAAGTTACCATCTTTTTTTGTGGCCAAGATCCATTCTTTTTCGTGACCTGTGTTGAGCCAAACGTTAGATGAAAGCGTTCGTGTAGAGGCATCAAATTTAAGCTCAATACCTTTAAATTTTACGTGTCCTAATTTTTCAATAGTTTGAAGAAGTGCATCGGTTGTCCAGGGGATTTTTGTTGTCTTGGCAAATTCCACAAGCAATGCCGCATTGATATATCCTTCAAATGAATAAGGTGCTGGGGGACGGTTGGGAGAAAATTTTTCGAGGTCTTTACGATATTCTTCTGCAATGGCAAGTTTGCTGCGTTTAGGATCAGGTACCACCGATGAGGTAATGATTTCTATGCCGCGAGATTCTTTAATTGTTTCTTGAATAGGAATTAATGATGAAAGTCCCAGTATCACGGTTTTGAAGAGTCCTTTATTAATGATTTGTTGAATAAAGTGATACGCAGGACGAGCCTGTGCAATACAAAGAATGGCATTAGGAGAACTTATCGATATTTCATCTACCGCTCGTGAAATATTGAGTGTTTGTTGTGGATAAGAGGTTTGGGCTATAAGGGGAAGCTGATAACGATCAAGAACTCTTTTGAGCGCCTCAAGCACCGCTTCTCCCCAGTCACTTGCTTCATAGAAAATGGCGATCTTTTTTCGTTGTAAAACATTGGCGCTGTAGTTAACAAGTGCATCGACTTCCTGTTCATAGCTTGCTCTGAAAAAAATTGCATTTCGTGTGTCTTGATTGCGATGCGCTGATGATCCTTCGACGGGAAAGAGTGCTAATATTTTGTCCTCATGAAGCGTTGGCAAAAGTGTTGCGATAGTATCAGTTCCAAAAAGACTAATAAAAAGTGGCGATTTACTTGATTTGGTAAGAATGCGTACGTTTTTGTGTACTTCTTCCATGTCGGAATGATCATCGCGTACGTTGAGACGAAAAAGAAAAGGGAATTGTGGATCTTGCCGTATCTTGTTGAACATTAAATTCATCCCCTCAAAAATCTGATTTCCCATGACCGAGAGTTCGCCAGAAAGAGGGAGCGTTGAACAAAGTTGAACTTCTTGACGATTTTCGGTGGCAACTGAAGGAATGATGGTTGCCGTTTCATGGAGGGTCTGCTTGAGCAGTGTTGCCGGTTTGTGCTTCCAGAAAATTACCATGCTCGTACCACTTACGATGCCGATAAGACCAACGATAAAAAGTATCTTTTTAGTATCCATGGTATCCAACTATAGGTAGTTACATGACTTACAAAAAATAACCTTAATCCCTGGTAAGATGACCTTTCGGTGTTTGATAAGTCAACATTTTTAAAAGAGTGTTTTAGGATGCGAGCTTAATGGCGTTAATGAGCTTCTGTGCCATTGGAAAGGGACTGTCTTTTTTGCAAGCAGATCATTACCAAAAATAATAAAGATACGGCATTGATTTCTATCATGTTTATTGAAAATGGTAGGATTTAGCGATGTTTTTGGGGCCTATTGAACCCGAGTTATTTTCTGATACAATCGAGCCCCTGTCTGATTGTATCAGAAAAATATTATCAAAAGCTGATGTTCATTAAAACACATTGTTAGAAAGAAAATATGAAAAAATATACAAAGTTTTTGATACTTGCGTTACTCATGGGTTTTTGTAATGCAAATTTGCCCCAAGAGACTGAGCGTAAAATTTATCAAGAATGCATGGCGCTTAAAAATTCCTCGCGTAACGCTATTCAAGAATTAGTGGCAATTTTGGGATTTTTATTAGTAACAAAAGAAAAGTGTCCGACGCTTTATAAGCTTGTTGAGGAATGTGCAACAAAATTAAAGACGCCGGTTCCGCCGTTGGTGGTAATTTTTCAAGGCAATCTTCTTACAAGAATCCTAGAAGAACTTTCAATTTTAGATCTTAGATGTAATGCGGGAACGAGATCGCTGAGCCCATCTTTATCGATGTTTCAAATTGGTGAAGACCTTATTACCGACATGATTAATAAAAATGGCATGAAGGCTGATCAGCTTAAAGCTGTTATTGCGCATGAATTGGGGCATGTTAAGCGAAATCATTTTCTTAAGATCTTAATTATAGTGGCAGTTGTTTATATTGGAACAGCGATAATTTCTAAATATATGCCGCAAGCTCCCAACGTGAAAGAGATCCATTATCGCTTTGAGTACTTAGGAGGGCTCGTTAACCTCAATCCAATTTTGATATTATCTGAGGCTGCTTTTTTAATTGCTAGTTTGGTTTTTGTACAAATGTTTTTAAAGAGCGAAGCGAAAATCTAGGGAGCTTGCTCCCGAGCTGGATAGCTTTATAATGAGCGCAAGCTCATTATAAGGAAAAAATAGCTCGTGGAACTCACTAGAAATTCGCATCATGTATTTCGAATTGTCTATCATTTCGTATGGATTCCAAAATATCGTCATAAAGTCTTTACAGAGCCATATCGTAAAGGGATGAAGGATATTATTTATAAGATAGGGTATGACTACAACATAGAGATTCTAGAGCTTGAAATCCCAAAAGATCATATTCATATGGTCGTAAGATCAGCGCCGAAGATATGTCCGTCATGGATTATGCAAGTTATAAAAAGCATATCCGCGAGAAACTTTTTCAAGCTATATCCTGAGATCAAGAAAAAATATTTTTGGGGAGGGGCGTTGTGGACGCAAAGTTTTTTTGTGGAAACAATAGGAAATGCGAATGAGGAAGTAATTTGCAAATACGTGCAAAACCAACTTAGGGAAATGGATATTCAGGAAGAAAGAGCAAAGCAGCTCAGAGTATTCTGATGCTCGGTCGCTTGCGGCCGAGCTGTTTCACTACGTAAATTTGAAAAAGAGGCAGATACTGAGGCTGCTTCAATTCTTGATAATCCAAGCGATCTTGCTGATGTACTTGATCGAATACTTGTTATTGCTAAAACAAAGCCTCGCCTTATTGAATGGATATTCAATTTCTTTGAGGGCCATCCACGGAATTGTGATCGCAGGGCGGCTCTTGAAGCCTTCAGACAAGGCGGATTGAACGTTACTTCGATTGCATAAATTACGCTTTGGAATCTTTATTTCAGCCAGAAAATGTGGCCAGTGCTAAAAATAGCGGTATTTTAGCCATAAAATGCGTCGGAGACATGTTCTTTGCCGTAATGATGATATACTTATCTTTCTATGTTTAAATATGTATTTCGGCCTGAAATATAGGCATAAAAATGAGTGGTGGGGGTTTCATGGAAAAGGGAATTATTCGCATTCGAGGAGCGCGAGAACACAATCTTCGCTCAGTTGATATCGATATACCTAAAGAAAAGTTAGTTGTCATTACCGGTCCATCTGGATCGGGTAAAAGTTCTTTGGCGCTTGATACCTTGTATGCCGAGGGACAACGTCGTTATGTTGAATCGCTTTCATCATATGCGCGTCAATTTTTGGGTGTTTCCAAACGACCAGCCGTCTACAAAATCGAAGGCCTGTGTCCTGCTATTGCTATTGATCAAAAAACCGTTGGCTACAATCCACGTTCTACGGTAGGAACAATTACCGAAATTTATGATTATTTACGTGTGCTTTTTGCACGCGTTGGGATTCCTCATTGTCCATCATGCGACAAGCCAATTTGTGCTGAATCTCCTGAAGGTATTACCAAATCATTATTACAAAAATTTAACGGGCAGACAGTGAGCATTGCGGCACCCATTGCCGTTGAAAAAAAAGGTGAATTTAAAAACGAATTACGTCGTCTTTTTCAGCGTGGTTTTTACCGGTTCATGATCAATAAGGCCGAGCATCGTTTTGACAGCGAAAAAGATATTGATGATCTGAAACTCAATAAAAACTTTAAACACAACATCAGTGTCCTTATTGACTGTATTAACCTTTCAGCTGAAGAAATTGTTCGTCTTCAAGAAGCGGTTGAAAAAGCATTTGGTGTTAATGGTGGTATCTGCAGCGTTATTGATGCATCGGGACACGAACAAATGTATTCATCTCAGCGCATTTGTCTTGATTGCGCCTGTTCATTTCCTGAACTTGAACCTCGCTTTTTCTCCTTTAACTCGCCACTTGGTGCGTGCAGAAATTGTCATGGATTAGGATTTACGTATGATCCAGGTCAATATACCACGCATAATAATGATACCGATGAAACGCCTGGCCAATCGTTTTATTTCCGTCGCAGTCCACAAGAAACTCCCTGTGATTATTGTGGTGGTATGCGTTTGCGTCCTGAGGCACTTGCGGTAAAAATTAATGGCAAAAATATTCATGACTTTTGTTCCATGAGCGTTGATGCATTAGGTGCTCTTGCCAAAAACATACAACTTGAAGGCGAAAGTAAGGAAGTTGCCTCTCCGCTTCTACGCGAAATTATTGCACGTCTTACCTTCTTACATGATGTTGGATTGGGATATTTAACGTTGGGTCGAACGGCTCGAACACTTTCGGGCGGTGAAGGACAGCGTATTCGACTTGCAACACAAATAGGTTCAGCATTGAGTGGCGTTCTCTATATCCTTGATGAGCCTAGTATTGGGTTGCATCAACGTGATAACGATCGCCTTATTCGTACGCTCAAAACGTTACGTGATCTTGGCAATACGGTTGTTGTGGTCGAGCATGATATGGATACCATCCGTGCAGCAGATTATCTTGTTGATATGGGTCCGGCTGCCGGAATTTTGGGCGGTCAAGTAACTGCACACGGTTCACCTGATGCCGTAGCCGCGAATAAAAAATCACTAACCGGTGCCTATCTTGCAGGAACGCGAAGCATTCCGCTTCCTCAGCAACGTCGTAAAGTTAAAGATTTTTTGACGCTTAAGGGTGCACGCGCCAACAATCTTAAAAATGTTACGGTACAATTTCCGCTCGGCGTTTTGAGCGCCGTATCGGGTGTTTCTGGTTCAGGTAAAAGTAGCTTGGTGATGCAAACATTTGCCGGCGCTTTACATCATTACTTTGAGACGGGATATCTTTTGGGCCGTAATTTTGATGAACTTGAAGGTATCGATGCAATTAATAATGTGGTGATGGTTGATCAGAGCCCAATTGGTCGAACGCCGCGTTCAAACCCTGCAACGTATCTTGGTATTTTTAACGAAATACGAGAACTCTTTGCTGCATTGCCCGAAAGTAATGCACGTGGGTATAAGGTTGGACGATTCAGCTTTAACGTAGCGGATGGCCGATGCTTTTCATGTAATGGTGAAGGCACTATTACCGTTTCGATGCATTTTCTAGAAGATGTACATGTTATTTGCAAAACATGTAAAGGCCTGCGTTATAACGAACAAACGCTTGAAATTACCTTTAAAGGTAAAAACATTGCTCAAATATTAGATATGTCAGTGCTTGAAGCGCGCGAATTCTTTGCAACATTTCCACGTATTAAAAAGCGTTTGGATTTATTGTGTGAAGTTGGTCTTGATTATATCAAGCTAGGCCAATCTGCAACGACATTTTCGGGCGGAGAAGCTCAGCGTATTAAGTTGGTCAACGAGCTTGCTAAACGTGATCGCAATACACTCTATATTCTTGATGAACCGACGACTGGACTTCATTCTGTTGACGTCGAAAAACTTCTATTAGTGCTCAATAAATTGGTTGACCGTGGCAACTCGGTACTAGTTATAGAACATAACCTTGATGTCTTAAAATCGGTTGATTATCTGATTGACGTTGGACCTGAAGGCGGTGAAAAGGGTGGTAATATTGTTGTTGCCGGAACGCCTGAAGAAGTTGCTGAAAGCAAAAAGAGTCTGACCGGTAAATATCTGAAAACTGTTTTGTAAAATTGATATATACCAAAAAATGGTATATTCTTGCATAAGGCTTTTGTCCAGTGAATTGGAAAGTTACTATCAAACGAAGTATTCTCAAAGAAATTAAAAAATTGCCGATTGATGTTGCTGACAAAATGGGAGCATTGGTTCGAGAAATTGAGTCGTTTGGCCCGTTACGATACAACTGGAAAAATTTCAGCAAGTTAAAGGGCCGTGGAGATTGTTATCATTGTCATATCAAATCAGGACGACCTACTTTTGTTGTGTGTTGGGAAGTTACAGATAAAGAAATTAGAATTATTGAGGTGTATTATGCCGGGACGCATGAGAACGCACCATACTGATAGTACAATTAATGTTATTATCCTAGATAAGAACAAGGCGTATAAAAAGTTTATTATATCTCGTAGCGAAGAGCCTAAGCTTCTTACACTTCTGCGTAATATTGCTCAGAATGATGACGCTGAGGATTATGTTACCGTCGATGAGGCTTTTAAACACGTTTATCAAAAACACGGGAAAATTGGCTCGACCCTTCGAGGCTTTCGTTTTCGTGATGAACTAACACAAGTTGAACTTGCGCGTCGTCTTGGCATTCGCCAGGCGCATCTTTCGGCAATGGAACACGGAAAAAGGACAGTCGGTAAGGCGCTGGCTAAAAAATTAGCTAAGATTTTTAATACCGACTATCGTTTGTTCCTGTAATCAAATCTGTTTTATAAATATATTTTAACTGAATGTAATAGATGGTAGAGGCGAACGGACTCGAACCGTTGACCCTCCGCATGTGACGCGGATGCTCTACCAACTGAGCTACGCCTCTATTATGAAGAATTATTTCAAACAAATCATGTGAAAGATATTCGGTCCGTCTACGCTTTGGGGAGTATTACACGTAAGCAAACAAAGCTACGACGGGACAGTCTTCGCTTATTTTCCCTAAGTCACTGGCGTGCCAGTCGAA
>JAHFBS010000004.1:14732-16262 GCA_023249895.1 bacterium
CATCACATAATAATATTCATTCATATAAAAAAAGCCACTAAAAGAGTAAGATCCGTATCTTCTTGCGCTCTCATGACCTGTTGCTTATACTACCGGTCTGAAAATAGCGATAAAGAAGCCATAAAACAGGGTGTTGGGACCATGAAAATTAATTTATATCTGAGGATTTTTGGGTGCGCATTGTGCCTCCTTATACTTCCTGACAATGTATTTACTATGAGAAGGCCTCGTGGGGGTGATGCAGCGTTAGGGATGGCAAACTTATTTGGCTCTTTTGCAGGTATTGGTAATCAAGGGCGCAAGATGCAAAAGATGCAGGCGTTGCTGGGTTTTGCCGATGCGCTTTCCAGTATTCGTGAGCGAAATGACGACTTCCGGGTTATTTTGGGAGGTGATGCTGCTGTCAATGAACTCAAAAATGATCTTGCTGGGCAAGTAAAAGAACTTGCTAAATCTGATGATCCATGGGCGCTTGCATTTGCTATAGGGCTTGGAGGTCAAGAGTTGCAATATGAATCGTTCCCAACGTTCGGTAAGGGAGTGTCAACCGGTATGATGATGCTGACTGCTCGAGGCGTTGCCGATGCCATGCGTGATCCCATAAAAAATGCGGTTGGTAAAGTTGTTGGCGGTGGGTTGGATTATGCTATTGACCAGTTAGTTGCAATCATAAATGCTGTGCGTGAAAAGCTTTTCCACGGAGGCAATAAGCCTTTTATTGTTGACCAATTGCAGGGTTGGCAGACGTTGGTGCGCGGATGCCTTGAAGATGTCCGACAGTTGCTTGATAAAAACAGCATCTCCAGTATGCGTGGGCTTGATAAAACGTTGCGGGATGTTGATGGCGGTGATGAAAAACAGGAGCTTTTGGCATGGAAGATTTTAGTACTTGGATACGCGCGTCAGTTTGATTATTGCATTCTGCAAATTGATAAACGTGTTGGGTATTACAATGCCGATGACGCGGTTGTTTTTTATGCACGTGAAATTAAACAACGCTTGCTCGAAATGGAAGCAATTCTTCTTCATTGCAGTACGCTCAAAGAATTAGATGCTTCACTTGATTCAAATAAAGTACTTATCAGTGCGATGCAAAAAAATGTCGACAATCTGTTCATGCGTCTTATTGCCTGTATAAATCCTCGTAGCGTTCCTATGATTCCAAGCGTTGGCGGATCATCAAATAAGGTCCGTGATTATATGAACGATCTTAGTGGCCTTGGCGGACGAAATGCGGATGATGATTCGGTACATTCATTAAGGGGATGGGCATAACATGATCTGCGGGGGCATAGTACTGAGTTTAATGATGAGCGCTGTCTGTGCTGCACTTCCCGATCAATCTTTATCACCGGCACAACAGGTAATAAAACTTGAACGAATAAATTCTGAGCGTATTCATAAACACCAGCAATTGTGGGATCGTTATTTCACGAAAATGAAAGTTCGCACGACGCTTGAGTATACTGCTTTGGCAACTGCGGTTATTGGAACGTGTGCCTATTGTATGCTCCATAAATCACCGGAGGC
>JAHFBS010000005.1 GCA_023249895.1 bacterium
GAACAGCTGTATGAACAGCTTGTGCAACCACATCAACCGCAATAGCATTGATCCATTCACGACGATGCTTTACGGTAACGATGGTGGCCAAAGAACTATCAAGCGGTGCCCATTCAGGATTTTTAAGACGCATCAGCGCAACAACCGGAATTTTGAGTGCGTTGGCCAAATGCATTGTAGCAGTCTCAACTGAAACAACCAAATCGCATTGACTCATGATTGAGGGCAATTGAAAGAAATTATAATCAGCACAACACAAGAACGTGTTATTGAGTGAAAGCCGATCAAAATATTTTTTCGTCGCTCGAAACTTTTCTGGAACAACGTTTACCACAAAGCTCACATCGCCCCATTCATCCTGCTGTTTAAGCAAGCGAATAAGTTCGCCAACGCGCTCGGGTGACCAGCTGCGCTTCTTATCTTTGGCGAATGGATTAATAAAAATAACACGGCCAAATTTTTTGGTCTTTCGATCGATTCCCCATTTTAAAAAGCGTAATTTGGCGAACACAATCCATTTGTTGGGAACTTTAATAAACGGATAACGTAATGCAGGTTCAACATAAACACCAAGCACCAACTCGAAGTATTCTGCAAATTGGTTAGTTACATGCCCCAACGATTTTTTATCACGCCACCAAAAGCCCTGATTCAGTGATCGATAATTAAGTCGTTTTACAACCTGATAAAATGCCGTTGGCTGTCGAATTCCAACAACAAATCCTTGCGGAGATAATTCTCGCGCAAGAAGCGCGTATTTATCTGAGCGTAACGTCGCCAACGAAATAACAAGCGGATACTGTTCTTTGCGCGCTTCTTCGATAGATTTTTTAAATCCTGATGGCGAATAGGTGGTACGATACACTTTGTGAATAAAAGGACAGGTATCAAGCCAATCATACAGTGCATAACGCGCAAGATATTTCCATCGCCAAAAACAGTATGATCGACGAAGCTCATCTACAAAAATGTGAATCTCAAGATGCGGATAACGTTGTGCAAAAGCCTGTAGGTAATTTTGTAAGTAGGCAAAATCACCAATTGCAAGATGCGCTACGAATAAAACCTTTGTTGACCGTTGCAACAATTCTTCAGAAACGAGAGGCATAACATTTACACAATATTTTGAATTTGTTCGCGTGCTTTTTCCAATTCAACCTTGATGTCAATTCCCGCAGTGCTTACCTGATACGAAGGGCTCTTTGCCATCATCGTATTCGTTTCACGCAACAATTCCTGCAGGATAAAATCAAGTTTTTTACCTTTTTCGAACTGTGATGATTTCAAGATGGGATCAATACTTGCTAAATGACTTTTAAAGCGTGTTATTTCTTCGTGAATATCTATTTTGCGTAAGGCAACCTGAAGTTCCTCGACGTGGGCATCGGGCTTGTCAGGATGTTGATTTGCCGCAAGCGCTTGATGCAACTCTGCTTTATACTGCTCAACTACCTGGTGCGAAGCTTGTTCAATATCATTGATCTTGGTAGCGCACATCGCAAAAATTTTTACAAAATCCTGCTCAAGTCGTAGACCTTCTTCCTTGCGCATACGCATCAAAGCATCTGCGGCTTTTGCAATAAGGGCTAAAATAGATTTCTCATCTTCAGCAGAAATACCACCCTCTTGTGCGGCAAAAACATCGGGCAATCGCATGAGGTCAACAAGCGTTAGATCTTGCTCAAAGTGATATTTTTTTTTGATGTCCTTACTTGCTTGCACGTAATTATCAATCGTCGACCAGGATGGCACCATGGTCGTAAGCGTTCGCGATGAATCAGCAAAACGCATATTGAAATACACTCTACCGCGCAATAATTTTTCTTGGAGAATATTAGAAAGAGGAATTTCAAGGCGACTGAGGCCGCTTGGAAGCTTTGCCACAACTTCCAAAAATCTTCCATTAAGCGTTTTAAGCTCCATAGTAACGCCAACAGCACCACATGCCGATAGCTGCAATTGCTCGTTGAGGCTACAATATCCTGTCATGCTTACTAACACAAGCTCACCTTCCCTTAATCGCCTAAATTTGCATAAACGTTTTGTGTATCATCAAGATCATCAAGTGCTTCAAGGAATTTATACACATTTTCTTCAGAGTTTTTACCAACCGAAATAGGCTCTTTTGCAACCCACTCCAACTGTGCTGATTCAACCTTAAGGCCCAATTGTTCAATAGCCTTTTTAATTTTATCAAGATCTTGCAGCTTACAGATTACAGAAAAAGTACCTTCATCAAGTGAAACATCATCGATATTATAATCGAGCAGTTTTTCAAGCAAGTCATCTTCAGAAAGCGTCACGCTTGCACGAATTACCCCTTTACGCTCAAACATCCATGCAACTGCGCCAGATTCAGCCAAAGCACCACCAAACTTAGTAAATTGATGACGCAAGTCTGCTACCGTGCGATTTTTGTTATCGGTAAGAACTTCAATCATGACCGCTATACCATGAGGACCATATCCTTCATAGGTATGCGCTTCATACGCAGCACCACCCGCAAGCTCTCCGGTGCCTTTTTTAATTGCACGAGTCACGTTGTCACTTGGCATATTTTCTGTTTTTGCCTTATCAAGAATAATACGCAACCGTGCATTATGAAGAGGATCGCCACCGCCATCACGCGCGGCAACCGTAATTTCTCGAATAAGTTTGGTAAAAACCTTGCCTCTCTTTGAATCCTCTTTTGCTTTTTTATGCTTTATCGTCGACCATTTTGAATGTCCAGACATCGTAACTCCTGCTTTTTATATCTGTTTTTGAGCCCCCAATATCTCTCCCGACACCTTTCAAAACAATGTATAATTTCTTTAAAAATCACTGGACAATGTACCTTGTTTTACAACTATTGTCGACAGGCATTTATCTCATCCAGAGGCCTCAATGCATCAAAAAGATGTAAGAGCTTGCCTTAGCAAGAATACCTGATAAATACTTGGTAATTGTCATGATAAGGTAAAAAGGGAAAGGATTGATCATGAGACATATATCTTTATCTGCCACACTGCTTATCACTATTTCTACCTATGCAGTACATGCAAACCAAATCACCAGAAGTGTCCCACACTACGAAGATGCCAATTTTCTGGTCAGTCGCGATAACGATTTATGCAAACTTGAACATTCAGCACTCAAACAACGCTATCCCATCGCTCACGATACACTTGAAAAATTTCTTGGTGAAAAGCTTGAGCCCCAAGCCGTTCCCACCATTGGAATCTCGTGTAGCGGCGGCGGCGTACGAGCAGCAATAGCAATGCTCGGGCTTTTACGAGGACTCGATCGTATTAATCTTTTGAATGCTGTTACCTATTGCGCAACGCTTTCTGGATCAACGTGGACCACCGCATCATGGTTTCTTCATAATCTGCCACTGCCCAAACTAACCGAATATCTTAAAGAGAAAACGAGCCATACATTTGATTCTGCATATATCGACGAAGTAGCAATCATTCAGGCGCTCTCTAACAAAAAAAAGAAGGGGCGTCTTCTGTCAGTAACGGACATCTGGGGTGGACTCGTGGCCGATTCTTTTTTAAGTACCTTTAAAGAACCAGGTCAATACTATTTACTTACCGATCTTCAACAACAAGTGCTCACTGGCGCATTCCCTATCCCTATTTTTACTGCAGTTATTGGAGAAACTGACCCTCGCTATGAGTGGGTAGAAATGACCCCTTTTTCGGTTGGAAGCACGTTTCTAAGTGCATGGATCAATCCTCATGCACTCGGCAGAAAATTTGCAAAGGGGGCCTCGTTTGATCAGGACCAAGAAGAAACACTCAGCTATGTTCTTGGAGCTGCAAGTTCTGCTTATGCCCTAAGTGGTCTTGATGTAATTAAAGCAATAAGCAAAAAGTTAGGCGTTGAATGCTGTTTCCCTTCGATAACAGAGTTCTGCGCGCCTTGCAGCAATGCACGGATAGCCAACCCGGAAATATACAACTTTGTATACGGCATTAACGGATGCCCACTTTCTGATCTTAAAAAAATAACCCTCGTTGATGCAGGATTCGCTTTTTATCACCCATTACCACCACTGCTCAGACGCCACACCGCCATCTACATCATTTGTGATGTGGCAAAAGCAAAAGAAGGAATAGGCAAGAGTCTTGCACGCGCTGCAGCATATGCTCAAGAGCACAAATATCCATTTCCACCAATCAATTACGCCGATCTTGGCAAACATCCATTGAGTGTATTTTCTGATCCTAAAAATAAAGACTGCCCCGTGGTCATCTATATTCCGAATTTGTCAGAATTTCCAACATTAAAATTTGCTTATTCTTCGGCAGAATTTGATCAGGTTATGGGCGGCATCGAGAAGGCTATCATTGATAACACCAAACTCATTGAAGATGCTGTACGCATAAAAATCAAGCATCTAGTCGCCAAATAAAGTCGCTTGCTCACTCTGCTGTTCCCCTAAGAGCTTACGGCGCAGATATAAAACTTTTTTGGCAGGAATAATTCTTCCGCGTGGTGTTTTTTGCAAAAGACCTTTGCGCAGCAAAAATGGCTCAATGACATCTTCAAGGGTCTCGCGATCTTCTCCCGTCATGGCCGCAAGTGTTTCAACACCAACAGGCCCACCATCAAAGTCTTTAAGAATGTGCGTTAGTACATCTCGATCAAGTTTATTAAGGCCATCTTCGTCAATGCCCAAAAAATGAAGAGCGTGTTCGACAAGGGCCGTATCTGCAACCGAGCATTGATTAACTTGGGCAAAATCGCGTACACGCCGCACCAGACGTTTAACAATACGTGGCGTACCGCGCGCTCGTGAGCCAAGACACAACGCCGCATCAGGAAGCAAGGGAGCGCCTAAAAATTGGGCATTTTGCAACGCAATTTGTGTAAGTTCCTCAGGCTCATAAAAATCAAGCCGCTCGACAATGCCAAAGCGTGTTTGCAATGGTGCTGATACCAATGAGGTCTTGGTCGTAGCCCCGATAAGGGTAAAGTGATTGAGTGGTAAGCGAATTGACTTTGCACCGGCACCTTGGCCAATAATGACATCAACACAAAACTGCTCCATGGCGCTATAAAGTATTTCTTCAACATTTTTAGGCAACCGATGAATCTCATCGATAAAAAGTATTTCTGAGGGGCCAATGCCTGAAAGAAGCGCCACCAAATCACCCGTTCGCTCAAGAATAGGAGCACTCGTAATTTTAAGAGTAACCCCAAGTTCTTTTGCAATAACACGTGCTAACGTTGTTTTACCAAGCCCCGGAGGGCCAAAAAGAAGTACATGATCGAGCGGCTCGCTGCGCATTTTTGCCGCGGTAACATAAATTTTGAGCTTTTCTTTGATAGCCTGCTGGCCAAGATATTCATCAAAACAGCTCGGTTCAAAACTTATAACTTTGTCTTCGGGAGTTTCTTGTAGATTCAATAATTCGATGGGAGCAGAGAAATTCATAGCATTACCTCATAATTTTTATCACTTTTTAAGCTTATCATACAGAACATGTGTTAAAAAACTTTCAATCCATCTTATTTTTGTTAAACTTTTGAAGTTCAGTCCGAACGGGTTGCTAGCTCAATTGGTAGAGCAACAGACTCTTAATCTGCAGGTTCAGGGTTCAAGTCCCTGGCAACCCAAAAAACATTTTCGCAAACGGTTCGAGCTGCAATTGAACGGACTGATATCATTATCTTCACAAAATTATTGCCCCTCCTTCAGACACTCGCTAGAGTTGGTGTATGTAGTTTTTACGCAAGGGTGGCGGAACTGGTAGACGCACTGGCCTTAGGAGCCAGCCCTCGAAAGAGGATGGGGGTTCAAGTCCCCCCTCTTGCACCAGCGAAAAAAGGAGACGGGCATGTGTTCGGATATCCAAACTTCTGAAGTCGGTGAATCTTTAGCGCGCTTGCTACCAACACCATTGCCCGACACAAGCGAACATGAAAATGTTCTTACGTTCACCGCAACAAAGCAATCATCGCATCTTTTACGCATTACCATTGATATCAATAAAAGCGCAGCACATGCTGTATTTTTGCAAACAGTTGAGCTTTTCAAAAATGGCCCACTTGATGGTTTTAACTTAAAACAGGCGTCAGCTGAATACATTCAAGAAATGTATACTGAAGAAATTATTGGGCACACCAAAGATTATTTTCTTCATCATCTGGTCATTGACTTTCTTATCAACGAAATTATCGCCCGCAAGATAGCGCTTGTTAATTATCCACGTTTTGTTTCAAGCGAAAGCGCCCCTGACAAAAAACTCAGTTTTAATTTTGACGTTTCAATTGCCGATTCACTCGAACTTAAAGAATGGAAACATTTTGCCTTTAGATCACCCAAAAGGAAGCGCTACAAAGATCTTGATAAACAGGTATGTGCTTTTGTCGAAAACCGTCATGCATTGGCGCACAAACCAAACTATGCCGTTGCAGAAGAAGATGATTGGGCTCTTTTTGACGCCACCATACTTAATAATGATTTAAAGCCCCTTCATAATGGGTGCGCTGGGTCTTTTTGGATAAAGCTCGGACACCAAGACGGAGCCGACTCGCTCTCGCGTCAGTTATTCAATAAATCCGTGGGCGATAGTTTTCAAAACTCGTCATTTCTGACCTATACGCCACGACATCAATCAGGCGATTGCGCCTATACGTTTCTCATCACTATAAAAGCGATTATCAAGGGCTCTCACTCTTCGCTTGATGTTCTTAAAATGACCTTCAAGCTCAAAAACAAATCGGATGTTCATAATAAATTGATGGAGATTTTTTCGTTCCGCAACGATATTTCGCAGCGACAAGCAATTGTTGAAGAAGTTTTTCATCTTTTACTCTCAAAACATCGCTTTGAAGTTCCTAAACACCTTATCTTGCGGCGCGAAGAGGACATCATTGCAACACTTACGCGCCAACCAGATTATCATGTCTACAAAGCGCAACTTGATTTTCACGCATCGGTCGAAATGCTTGCTGAAAAGCAGCTCAAAGAAGAGATCATCATTGATCAAATTGCGTACAGCGAAAACATACGTACTGATATCAAAGACATAACCAATTATCTTTATCTTTTAAATAGCAAACGGCTCAAAGAATTTATCTACTTCAAACCGATTCTTGAACGCATCGAAGAAACAAGCGCTCCTATTAATACTTCAACACTCACGCAAGCTGTCATGCGCGAGAAAACGCTTAATTTCATTATTCATTCTTTGACCAAATAAAGGGAGAACGGTCCATGAAACGAATTTGGGCGGTTGCGCTTATTTTATTCGTAACCTGCAATGCGAAAAGAAATGATCAACCGGCAACACCTCCTGAACCAATCATGGTTGGCGGGCCCGGAACAACCACGCCACGGTGGTGCATGGAGAAAGAAGGGCCTCAAGGATTTCGTGCATATTTTTCTGATGGATCAAAAGTTTATTTTTGCACCACAGCAGATGGTAAAACGCGTTATTTGGCAAGCATTATAGACCCAACCTCTGGACTTTATCATCTCGGATTGCAAGAAAAGTCAGCCGCTATGACCATTAAGCACAGCGGACCCGAATCTATCACGTTTGAACTACCCGAACCATTTGATCCACAAGAAAAAAGCTGGGCCGCAGGCCCTTGGCTTGTTTGGGCTGATCCTGCCCAGGCGCCTCAAGGATTCGGCGCCTATTCAAACTTTTGCAAAACGCTCAAACACGGCGAAGGCTTTTTAAACGAAGGCTCCGACGGGCGGCTTTTCCTTCCCAAAGAATTTGAAAGCCGAGACACTGCCATTAAATTTTGGTACACGGCAACAGAACCGGTTATAGCCAAAGAATATAGTTTCAAAGAACTTTCTAATGGCAGGCTTGTTACATTAAAAGTTGGTTCCAAATATCTCAATCGCACTATGGTTGATGTAGCTCCTAAAAAAGGGGTGTACTACTTTATGAAGCCCGTCAAAGAGGTACTCTCCCTGGAACCATCCTCCCAAAAGTTTGAGGTTCAATCTAACCAGACGGGGGTTTTCTTTATGCCAGAAGGCTCTAATAAGCCAGGCACGCGCACCACGCCCGGTTTTGGCCCTTTTAAGATTGTCCCTGTAGATCAGAAGAATCCCTCACTAAAGCAGGTATATCTACAAAATGCCCTTGATCCATCAACACCACAATATGTCAAAATTGACGCCCAAGGAACCGATAACAGGGGCGCCACTTTAGAAAATGCGACCATTTTTTGCATCGAAGTTGAATAAAATCTCATTCTGGCATAGAATTTAAAACTGCTTTTTACGAAATGTATTACTTTTCGGAGTTAAATTATGTCAATTACCTATCAACCAAGCGTCAGACGCAGAAAAAAGAAACACGGATTCCGTAAACGTATGGCAACCAAAGACGGCCGTAATATCATCAACAGACGCCGTGCTCGCAAGCGTAAAAGACTTGCTGCGTAATAACGCATAAGAATTCTAAAAGGGGCTGCGAAATCGCAGCCCCTTTTTCTTTGATCAAAATCAACTATTAACGCTTACTTAAGTGCAAGCAACTCAACATCAAAAATGAGTGTTGCATTGGGTGGAATAACCCCGCCAGCGCCACGCGTGCCATAGCCAAGATGGGCCGGAATCGTCAAACGAGATTTTTCGCCCACTTTCATCGCCATAACGCCATCATCCCAACCCTTAATCACCTGTCCAATACCGATAATAAACGAAAATGGTTCGCCGCGATCAACGCTGCTATCAAATTTTTGGCCAGGCTTTCCACCCTCGTCCAACCAGCCGGTATAGTGAACAATCACGCGTTGGCCTTTGCGAGGGCTTTGAGCATCGGCAGGAGCCGCTTTGAGTACTTCACGACGCAATTCATTTGTTTCAGGCTTCATAAGAGAGACTTTCGTTGTTTTTTTTGATTCATGTTTTTCACCAATACCACACGATGCAACCATACAGCTGCAACCGATCATTGCTACTGAGCTCACATACAATGCACGCTTCTGCATATTCTTCTCCTTGTTCGAATTTTACTTCTTACCTATTGGCAAAATACACAATGGAATCTCGTCCTTTTCCGCCCCAATAATCTTTTGTACTACATCGTCATCAAATGCACCAACAAACACCGTTCCTATACCAAGTGCTGTTGCTTGAAGATATACATTTTCAGCCGCAGCTCCAACTTCCATATGCACATATTGATGAGCACGCTCATTGTATTTTTTTTCAGTATTTTTGTAATTTGCACAAATCACAATTGCTGCTGCTGCCTGATGAACCCACTGTTGAGAAAATGCGGCTTCACTCATTGCAATACGCTGATCGCCATCAAGTATCTTACTTAATTCATGTTTTGGTGGATTGTATTTAAAAATCCCTGAAGAAAGACCTTTAACATCGCCAACCACAAGATAAATTTCAAGTGGATAGATGGCACCAGCTGATGGGGTAGCTCGCAATAAACGTTGCTTATCAGTCACGCCCTGACATGCCCACAATAATTGCGCAACATCAGTCACGACAAGCGGCTCATTCTTGTAAAGACGAACCGACCGGCGCTGGCCAATTGCTTCCTCAACTGAAGTCGAACTGTGTGTACGAATTTCGGGAAGCCTAATAGTTTGCCCACCCCCTGCACGCATAAATTTCATAACAATAACAATTGTGGCAATAGCGCCTATTACTGCTAAAAACCACCACCACGATAGACCTTGCACGAAAAGCCCCTTTCTATTAAACCTTACCTTTTGATTCGCTTGTCGCTACACTGTACCAAGGTCGTTGTTCAAAGATCATCAAATTAAGGCCCTGGTATGAATCACACGAAGCTTATCATAAGTTTTTTGCTTCTGGCGATCTCTGGTGCTATCGCCGTTTCAGTATTTCAACATCGCTCTGCAACAAAAAAAGCACCGTTTCTTATTGAGCATCCCGCACAGCGAGATCTTGTTCAATATGTAACTGCATCAGGAAATCTCAAAGCCAAAGATCCGATTTCTGTCGGCAGCTTAGTAGCTGGTAAAACTATCAAAATTTTGGTCGAAGACAATGACCACGTTAAGAAAAACCAACTTTTGGCTGTTCTTGACAACGGAGTTGGCGACAGCGCCATTAAACGGCTTAAGGCTCTTTTGGCCGACGCCCAAGCGCGGCTTGACTACACTACCAGTTTTTATGCACGTCAAAAAGCCCTTTATAAATCAGGCCAACTTTCAAAAAATCTCTATGAACAATACACCCAAGATCTTGAAGTCGCTCAGGCACGTGTTGATCAAACCGCCGCAGAGCTGGAGATTGAAACAAAAACATACGAAAATCTTTTTATTAGATCACCGGTAGACGGCGTTGTTATTGCCAAAAAAGTTAATCTTGGGCAAATGATCACCTCACAACTCGATGCAACGGTGCTTTTTGAGATTGCTCAAAATCTTGATTGCATGGAAGCGCATCTTGACGTTGATGAGGCTGATGTAGGCATGGTTAAAGAATGCCAGGAAGCATTTTTTACTGTCGACTCATTCCCTAAAGGAAAATTTTTGGCCATAGTTAAACGCATTCAATATCAGGCAAAAATTATCGATAACGTCGTTACCTATGCAACGGTACTTGATGTAAATAATCCTGACCTACGACTTCGCCCTGGTATGACAAGCAATGTTGATATTAAAGTAGCAGAAGCAAAACAAGTATTGAGCATTTCAAACCGCGCATTTCGCATAAGCGCTGCAGAGCTTGAAAGCCTTGCACAAAAATTAGGTATTACGCTGAAAAAGCTTCCTGCCGAACCACGAACTGCTTCTCCAAAACAAATGAAAATAAAAGATTATTTGTGGGTGCTTGAGGATAATCAAACTATTAAACAAATCGAAGTTGGGCTTGGCATCAACGATGGCAAATTCACTCAAATCATCAATGATATTAATGCACAAACCCCTATCATCGTCGATATTACCGCCCCGAGCGAAAACATTCTGCTTAAGGGTGTTTTTGGTAAACCAATTGGTATTGGAAACAAAAAATAAGTGTGAATAAAAAATACTTATGAAACTTATCGAAGCAAAAGATATTGTTAAGACGTATGTCATGGGCGAAGCGCAGATTACAGCGCTTAATAACGTAAGCATTGCCATTGAAGAAGGCGAGTTTGTCGCCATAACAGGATCATCAGGCTCAGGTAAATCAACGCTCATGCACCTTTTAGGATGCCTTGATACGCCTAATACTGGAACCTATTTTTTAGATAATATCAATGTTTCGCAAGCAAGCCGCGATGAACTTGCGCATATTCGCAATCAAAAAATCGGTTTTGTATTCCAAAAATTCTATCTTTTAACTGATCTGACGGCGCTCGAAAATGTTGCTTTACCCCTATTGTATGCACGGGTCAAAGAATCTGATGCGTACCAACAGGCCACCGATCACTTGAAGAAAGTAAATCTTGCCGATCGTCTTAATCATTACCCTTATCAACTTTCGGGCGGGCAACAACAACGTGTTGCTATCGCACGTGCGCTGACCAACAGACCTTGTATTATCTTTGCCGATGAACCTACCGGCAATCTCGATTCTGCTACCGGTAACATCATCATGGAAATATTTAAACAGCTTAATCAAGAACAACGCGTTACCATCGTTATGGTCACCCATTCTACCGAAGTTGCACGCAAAGCTGGACGCGTTATAGAACTTGCAGATGGTAAAATCATTCGCGATGGAGCTCCATCATGACTTTTATTTTGCGCTTACGCTTCGCGCTAAGATCATTGCGCCACCACAAAATGCGCTCGCTTCTCACCACCCTTGGCATCATCATTGGGGTAGTTTCTATTATTGCAGTTATGTCGATCGGTGAAGGCGCTAAATACAAAGTCCGCAAAGAAATCGAAAAAATGGGCGCTAATTTTATTGTCGCGCTTGCAGCAAGCCCTAAAACGCTTACGCAGCGCGGCAACATGTATTTCACGCTCAAACCTACTGATGTGCAAGCCATTCAGGACGAATGCAAAGAGATTCGTCTCATTTCACCGGCGGTTCAATATCAAGGTAAAGTCATTACCGAAGGCGCAAATTGGCAAACAAGCATTGGTGGCGTCAATGAAGATTATTTAGAAATTCGCCAACTCAAAATGGATCGTGGCGAATTTTTTAGTGCGCAAGATATACGATCGGCAAGTAAAACGGCAACACTAGGACTCACCGTCGCCAAAGAGCTGTTTGGCGATAAAGATCCGGTTGGACACATCATTCGTATCAAAAAAATACCGTTTAGAGTTATTGGGGTGGTGGCAGAACAAGGACGATCTCCTGATGGACGCGATATGGATGATTGCGTTTTTGTTCCTATAACAACCGCTCAACGCAAATTACTCGGCAAAACAAATTATAATGCACTTATTATGTCGGCAGCACATAAAGATCAAATGCCAATAGCATCACGCCAAGTACGTTCTATTCTTCGTCAGAAGCATAGACTTTTGGAAACAGATGAAGATGATTTTACAATTTTTTCGCAAGATGATGCATTTCAAGCATCAGAAGCTGCAAGTTCAATCCTCAATCTTCTGCTTATTATTATCGCGTCAATATCGCTGATTGTCGGCGGCATTGGCATTATGAATATTATGTTGGTAACGGTCAGCGAACGTACTAAAGAAATCGGTATTCGCATGGCACTGGGCGCAACCACCTACAGTATTTTGACCCAATTCATCATGGAAGCGGTAACAATCTGTTTGATTGGTGGCCTTGTTGGCGTCTTTTTTGGTGTCACAACGGCAGAAGCAGTGGGCTATCTCTTGGACTGGCCGATCGTTATTTCACAAAAATCGCTTATCATTTCGCTTGTTTCTGCAAGCTTGACGGGACTTTTCTTTGGTTACTATCCCGCACGAAAAGCATCTCTTTTGAATCCTGTTGATGCGCTGATCGAAAATTAGTCACAAACAAGCTGAAACATATTCCCATCAGAATCTAAAATTGCGCATACGAAGAATGCCAGGGCAACCAGCGATTTCATCAAAGCAATGATTGAAAAAATTGCCAACAGGAAAAATTTAGTTAAAAAAAGTTCAAAAGCATAGCGTCCGCCAACAAGCTTCAAAATATTTCCGAAATCAACGCCTCAGACTTAATTTAGAGCAACTTAAAAATTACACGCTCGTCACAGCAAGCATTTTGACGCATGCAAGCTTGATTTATTACAAAATTTGATCATGCTTAGAGCCCTTTACAGCAACAAGTTATTGATAAACACAAGAGGATTGATCGTGTTTAATTATTTGTTTGTAATTTTGCTCTTAACTTCAACACTATTTAATTGCAACGCCAGCATCGCCAACATTGACAGCAACCTCCATAAAAAAATCAATCGTGAATGCGTACAAAATTCCGAATTTGACCTACCACTCGTAACCCCATCAACGGAAGGCAGTGCACATACATCAGAGAGATTGATTACCGAATTATACAGCAAGAAAGACCTCGCTAAAATTTCCTTAACAGCGGCTTCTTGCCTATTGTTCATCCAAATGGCCATACTTTTGCATGAATGCGGTCATGCAGCTGCAGCAAAAATATTTGATTCCACTACCAATCCGCGCATTTATATGTGGCATAATATGTTTGAAGGAGGAACTTTAGTAGAAGACCAATTCTTCAATCTATGCGGACTGCGTTTTAAGAAAAACATTTTAAGTAATGATTTTTCCTTTTTTACAGCGGTCACCACCAATGCTCAAAGCCCTGATAAATGGAAAAATGTTGGAATTCTTCTAGCTGGAGGAACAACTACACTCGTTCTTGGCTATTTAATCTTTACTGCTCATGCAATTTTGCAGAAATATAAAGAAACAAAAAACTTATCTCAAGCTCTCAAGTTTGGATTTGCCAATGCATTAACGCCATACAAAAACTTATTTCTAAACAAGGAGCAATCAAAGCTAGACATTGTCTTGCAATTGGCATTCATATCAATGGCTACCTTTATAATAATACAATCAACACTCTACACATATTTCCCAACATTTAGGCACGCTGATGGCTCTCGAGCATGGGGCCAAATATTTAAGGGAAAAGATCAAGAAATTTATATTCCAGATATTTCCGAACAACTCACAGGACAAAAGATATTTGGCTCAGTAATAATGGCAGGCATCATGATTGCGCTTATTTATAAATCAGTAAAAACATATGAAAAATATTTTAACGAATCCATTCTGGATAGATCACGTGATGTTTTAGACGAAATTGAAGTTGTTCCACAAATCCAATAAAGAAAAGTTATTTCATGAAAAAAGGTATTATAGTTTTTATTTTTTATTTCTTGCTTGCATCGTCCACCATGACAACCGTTGCGCAAACAGTTATAGCTGAAAATTCTACTGATCCATATAATATCGCCGCGTTGTTGCATTTACCATCACTTGCAGAGGCAGAAAACAAAGAAATTGAAGAAGCACGGCAGCTTCGAGCAAAGGTGGAAGAGGTTGCGCTAAAAAACAGAACTGCAGGCACCGCCACTAAACTTCGCAATATCCCAACGCTGGGCCAAATAGAAATGCTTAGGCTTTGTTATAATTTGTTCTCAAAAGCCGATAAAAATAGTTCCCAAGACCTTGATGAATCCCTGTTCAGTAAAGAAGTTTTTGGGGATCTGGAGATATTTTGTGGTGGTAGCAAAAATTCGATTGATATGCATCTTGCAAAAGTTACCGACCAAACCCAAACGTGCTTTGGCAAGGTTTATTGGCAATCAATGTTTACCAGAAAATATAAAGATATAACCTCACATATAACTACGGTAAAACGTAGGCAACAAATCATAAAATATCTCGTCGAAAATGAAAAATTATTCAATGAAATCGAAACGCAGTTGAATATTATCAAAGCAAATAGCCAATATCTTCTATGGTTTAATAAGGGGTTGAGCGCCTTTGAAAAAGACTCAGCAATGTCGGCTTATTGGCAGAAGTTTGAAAACTTTAACCAAAGCGAAACCATGCTTGGGCTTGGCGCAAGATGGTACCTTCTCCCATACGTGGTGTCGTCACCTCTCATCGCCACACTATCATCAGCTCACTTCCTCATGGCCAAGGAGGTTAAGGTGTTTTTAAAGAGTTCTGGTATCATGGCGCTCATCTTCTTATTAAGTCAACTCACCATAGACGTACTTACAGGGTTTCCACTCTATAATCAAATTGTGACATCTGAGAGACACTGCTCCAAATATGCATATGGTTCTGCAAATTTTGTTTTCGCACTTGATAAGTTGGGGCAGGTGATTGGTGAAGATCAAAAAATTAAATCGCTTTTCCCACGCGGAGCATTACTACAGAAAGCAACTAATGGTACTTCTTCGGCAAAATTAACCGCACTCATACAAAAATTTAAATCAGACTCATTTAAAGCAAAGCCATCTTTTTTTTCTGATAAAGGTCGCGTTCTCTGGTGTTTTAAAACATTACAAGAAGTTCATGCGGAACTTGGAGATGCTTTAGTGGCGCTCGGGCAACTTGATGCGTACATGGGCATAGCAAGGCTTTACAAAAAATACGCAGCTCGTTCAAATGCCAGAATATGTTTTACAGAGTTTAAACAATCAAACACGCCCTATGTATGCGCCAAAGATTTTTGGTACCCAATGCTGGACCTTGTCCTCAAACCTGAAGAAATTGTAACCAATAACCTAGAGCTTGGAACTGACATTCTTGGTCATAACATGATCTT
Source organism: bacterium (assembly GCA_023249895.1). Taxonomy (GTDB): domain Bacteria; phylum Babelota; class Babeliae; order Babelales; family RVW-14; genus UASB124. The sequence goes on from JAHFBS010000005.1 coordinate 15,674, forward strand.
AACTGGTCCAAATGCTGCCGGTAAATCTGTATCGTTAAAGGGAATAATGTGCAACATTATTTTCTCTCATATATTTGGAATTGCTTTTGCATCAAAGTTTGTTGTTACACCTTTTGCAAAAATTAGAAGCCACTTAAACATTGCAGATGATGCCATCAGCGGTGAATCTTTATTCAAGGCTGAAAAAAACCGTGCTCGGGATTTTTTGAATGAAGCCAAAAACTTAGGACAACAATCCGGTGATTTCAAACGTTTTAATTTTGTAATCATGGATGAGATGTTCTCAAGCACAAATCCTGCAGAAGGTGAAGCAGCTGCATTTGCTATAACCAAGAACCTTGTAAATTTACCGCATTGCATGTGCTTGTTCGCAACGCACTTCAGTAAAATGAAGCAGCTTGAGTCTTTAACTAATGGGTACTTTAGGAATTACAAAGTTTGGGTCAATGTAGATGCAGATGGAAATATTAAAAGTCCATTCAAAATAATGCCTGGAGTATCACATCAAAGCGTCGCGATAAAACTGATGCAAGGGGAATTTGATACAGAAATTATAAATGATGCTTATAACGCGCTGATTGAGCA